>DAOUTQ010000022.1 GCA_030668615.1 Bacteroidales bacterium
CGACAACAATAATACCTCCCATATCGCGAAGTCGCAATTGTCGTGCTACTTCTTTTGCTGCTGCTAAATTTACCTCAAGGGCATTTGATTCCTGATTTTCACCTAACTTAGAACGATTTCCGCTATTAACGTCAATTACATGAAGTGCTTCGGTGTGTTCAATAATTAAATATGCACCGCTTTTAAATGAAACCGTTTTACCAAAAGCAGCTTTTATCTGTTTATCAACTCCGTAATGATCAAAAATAGGTTCAGAGCCATCAAAATATTTAACTATTTTTTCTTTCTCCGGTGCAATTGTATTGATATAGTCTTTTAGCTCTCTGTAGACTGTATCTTCATTAACAAATATATGATTAAAAGAACCATTTAAAACATCACGCAAAACTGCTGACGTCCTGTTCAATTCACTAATTACAAGCTTTGGTATTTTCCCTAATGTGAGCTTATCAAAGGCTATTTCCCATTTCTTAACCAAACCTCTTAATTCAGAATCAAGAACGGCTACTTTTTTTCCTTCAGCAACTGTTCTAACAATAACTCCGTAATTTTTTGGTTTGATACTTTCAACAAGTCTCTTTAGCCTTTTCTTTTCTTCTGGTGAATCAATTTTTTGAGAAATAGAAACTTTATCAGAGAAAGGAATTAACACAAGATTTCTTCCAGCAATTGAAATCTCCGAGCTTAACCTCGGACCTTTAGTTGAAATAGGCTCTTTTGCAATTTGAACTAATACTAACTGACCTGACTTTAAAACATCGTTAATTTTTCCGTTTTTATCAATATCAGGTTCAAGTTTAATTTTTGGCAAAAAAGGCGCTTTACCTTTTTTCGAAATTGAGTTTTTAACAAATTTATTAAGAGTAAGAAACTGAGGACCTAAATCCAGATAATGTAAGAATGCATCCTTCTCGTAACCAACATCTACAAAAGCTGCGTTTAGTCCAGGCATGATTCTTTTCACCTTGGCAAGATAAATATCGCCAACAGCAAACTGAAAATTTCTTTTGTCTTTGTTAAGTTCAACCAACTGCTTATTTTCTAATAAAGCAATTGCTATTTCAGAGGGAGTTACATCAATTACCAGTTCAGTGCTCACTTTTCCTTCTTCTGTATTTGTAATAATTAGTTACATAAAACAATTTAAACCTAAGGAAGATAAACTTCAATAGGTTCAAATTATCAATTCGTTAAAATAAGTTATTTATCTTATTTCTTTTTGTGACGATTTTTTCTTAAGCGCTTTTTACGCTTATGAGTTGCCATCTTATGTCTTTTTCTCTTCTTTCCGCTTGGCATAATCTCAATATTTAAATTTTACTAACTCTTTAGTGCTTAACGTTATTCTTAACCTTATTTACAAATCTTTTTGAAGGTTTGAAAGAAGGAATAAAATGCTCAGGAATAATAATAGTAGTGTTCTTAGAAATATTTCTTGCTGTTTTTTCAGCACGCTTCTTTACGATAAAGCTACCAAAACCTCTTAAATATACATTCTTATCATTTACTAAAGAATCCTTAATGGTTTCCATGAAAGCTTCAACTGTTTTCTGTACAGTTATTTTCTCAATTCCTGTGTTCTTTGAAATTTCGTTAACGATATCTGCTTTTGTCATTTTTTAAAAACTTTAATTATCAATAATTTAGATCATTTACATATTTTGAACTGCAAATATAAATGATTTCTTTTGATTAATAAAATACAAAACGGTTAAATTTGTCAAATATTTAAAAAAAAATTCTCAGGTAACATGAAGGATATCAGCAAAGTCCTCTCAGATTGGTATACACACAATATAAGAGGCCTTCCCTTGAGAGAAACAAAAAAACGCATATAATATTTGGGTTTCAGAGATAATCCTACAACAAATACGTGTAAATCAGGGCTTAAGTTATTATTATCGGTTTTATAAAGTAAGAATATACAATCTTAACATAATATTCTAAATGAGCATATTATAACGCCTATTAGGAAACTTTCAAAATATAGTATATCGTTGCTTTTACAGAAATATTTTTATCTGTTAGATAAATAATTTTTCAATTCTTGTCAGTTTTTTTTTAAAATTTATACCTTTACAATAATTAACCAATTTTATTCACAAATTAAGAAAATTTAAAAATGGGAATTAACAAAGTTATTTTAGTTGGAAACGCAGGGAAAGATCCTGAAGTTAGACATTTAGACAGCGGAGTTGCTGTAACTACATTTCCGCTTGCAACAAGCGAAACATACAAAAACAAAGAAGGTCAGAAGGTTACAAATACTGAGTGGCATAATGTTGTACTTTGGAGAGGTTTGGCCGAGGTTGCTGAAAAATATGTAAAAAAAGGAAATCCTTTATACATCGAAGGAAAGATCAGGACGCGTTCGTGGGATGATAAAGATGGTAATAAAAGATATACAACCGAAATTATTGCTGACGTAATGCAAATGCTTGGATCTAAACAAAGTAGTGAAGACGTTGCTGCATCTAAACCTGAAAACACATCTTCAGTTGATATTGACAACATGCCTGCTGAAGAAGATGATTTACCATTTTAGTTAACTTAAACCTAAACCATCTACATTGGAAACTGCAGAACCATTCCCGTTAGCACTTATTACTAATGTGAATATTGTAATCCAGACAATCGATTTATATACAATAGTCAGTATAATTGTTTCTTTCATTCTACTTATGATATCAGCATTATTGACAAGTGCTGAAACTGCTTATTTTAGTCTGAAATCTGATCAGGTAAAAGAAATTGAAAAACAAACTGACATTCGAAGTAGGCTAATTATAAGACATCTTAAAAATCCAAGAAAGATTTTAGCCACAATTACAATTGCAAATAGCTTTATTAATATTTGCTTTATAATATTTATGGGGATAATACTTAATAGGGTGTTTGATTTTACAGTATTCCCTACTATTGGATTTATAATTCAGGTATCAGTTATAGCTTTTATACTATTACTGTTTGGTGAAATCCTACCAAAGTTTTATTCAAAAAGTAAGGCTAATAAAATTGTCAGAAAAACAGCGATTCTTATTATTATATTCGATAAGATTTTTCATCCGTTTAGTTTGTTTATGATTAATGCAACTAAAATTATTAGCAAGAAACTGGCAAACATTAAGCAAAATATAACAATCGACGATCTTTCTCAAGCCCTGAATCTTACAACTCATCAGATTACTGACGATGAAAACATTCTGAAAGGAATAGTTAAGTTTGGGAATATTGATACTAAGGAGATCCTGAAATCTCGTGTTGATGTATTTGCGGTGGATATTGAAACTAAATTCAAGGATTTACTTGCACTTATTATAGAATCAGGACATTCCAGAATTCCGGTATATACAGAAACATTCGATAATATTAAGGGAATACTTTTTATTAAAGATTTGCTTCCTCATTTTAATAAAGACAATGATTTTGATTGGCAATCCTTAATCAGACCACCTTATTTTGTTCCTGAGAATAAGAAGATTAACGACTTACTTCAGGAGTTTCAGGCAAATAAAATTCATATGGCGATTGTTATTGATGAATATGGAGGAACAAGTGGAATAGTAACATTAGAAGATGTATTGGAAGAAATTGTAGGAGAAATTACTGATGAATCTGACGAGGATGAGATTATCTTTTCTCAGGTAAACGAGAACACCTATATTTTTGAAGGAAAGACCTTGCTAAACGACTTTTTAAAAATTGTAGACATAGACTATGATCTGTTTGAGGATGTAAAAGGTGACGCGGATACAATTGCAGGAATTATACTTGAACTTACTGGTGAAATACCTGCTAAAAACAAAAAAATTGACTTTAAAAATCTTACCTTTACCATTGAATCAGTTGATAAACGGCGCATTAAACAAATAAAAGTTGTTATCAACAAATAATCAGGAAATGCATAAAACCAAGATATTAACATACATTGGTGTGATTACATTAAGCGTCCTTTTTTTTTCATCGGGCTGCAAAAAAAAATATACACCTAAACCTAGGGGCTTTTTCAGGATTGACTTACCAGAAAAACAATACAAGGATTTAGCTAATGATTACCCATATTCCTTTAAATATCCAGCTAGTGCTTCAATTATTCAAAATGAAACAGAGAAATACTGGATTAATATTGAGTATCCTGATTTGGGAGGAAAAATACATATTAGCTATATGAAGATTGAAGGAAATCTTGATAATATTATTAATGACACCAGAAAACTTGCATATACACATACTGTTAAAGCCGACGCGATTCACGAAAAAGTTTTTCAAAAACCAGGGAAGGATGTATATGGTATTTTGTATGAAATAGAAGGTAATGCAGCATCGTCGGTACAATTCTTTTTAACTGACAGCATTAATCATTATCTTCGAGGAGCACTATATTTTAATTGCAAACCGAATAAAGACTCACTGGCTCCGGTTATTAACTTTGTTAAAGACGATATTGTAGTGTTAATGGAATCACTTGAGTGGAAATAATCTGACAGGTTATGGCATTGATATTCAGAGAGCATTTTAACGATGATGTAGAATTTGGGATTTGGGAAATCACTGAAGATTACGATACTCTTCGGGAATCTCTTACATTAGACGAAAAAGATATTACTACTGTTGAAAGCTTCAGAAATCATCAGAGGAAACTTGAATGGCTTAGCGTAAGAACTCTTCTTAAAACGATGCTAGGCAGAGAATCAAAAATAGTTTATGGCCCTGAACGAAAACCTTATCTTCATAACAATTTATTCAATATAAGCATTTCTCATTCTAAAAATCTTACTGCAATATTAATGAGCAAAAAGAAAAGAGTTGGTCTTGATCTTGAATTTATGACATCAAAAATATTACGAATTGCTGACAAATTTTTAAGACCAGAAGAATTAGATCATATTGAAAAAGATCAGGAATTATATCATTTATACCTGCATTGGTGTGCCAAAGAAGCTTTATATAAAATTTGTGATAAAGTAGATATTAATTTTGTTACAAATCTGAATATTGATTCCTTTAAACCTAAAGAAAAAGGATTGATGATAGGTGCTGTAAATAATAGCTACATGAATGAAAAATTTACTTTGAATTATTTTACCCTTAAAAACTACTCTATTGTTTGGTGTTATAAATAATTGCCTTTCAAATTCAGTTTTTATGCATTAACTTTAATTTATGATTGCTCAATTTATACATCAACAAATAAAACAAGACAAAAAAATATTTGCCTTACTTATTGATCCTGATCATCACAATGACCAATCTCTAATAAATACAACAAAGCTTGCAGATGAATCAAAAGTTGATTTGATTCTCGTTGGAGGAAGCATTTTGCATAATTCAATTGAACACTCGATTGAATTAATTAAAAAACATACAAATATTCCTGTCATTCTTTTTCCTGGCAATTTATTGCAAATTACAAATAAAGCCGATGGTATAATGTTACTATCGTTAATATCCGGTCGAAATCCTGATTTACTTATCGGAAATCATGTAATTGCTGCCTCATCATTAAAAAACAGCAACCTTGAAATTCTTCCTACAGGATATATGCTTGTTGAAGGCGGTAAAACAACATCAGTTGAATATATGAGCAATACAAAACCAATTCCTTCAGACAAAGCTGATATTGCTATTTCAACTGCATTAGCTGGAGAAATGCTTGGATTAAAATATATTTATTTAGAAGCTGGTAGTGGTGCACTTAAAAAACCAACTACTCAAATTATTGAAAGTGTTAAAAGAAACATCTCAATTCCTTTAATTGTGGGTGGTGGATTAAAAAATACTTCTGATATTAGACAGACAATAGATGCAGGCGCAAATATCATTGTAGTTGGCTCTGCTATTGAAAAAAACCCTTCGATTCTCCCGAATTTAGTGAATGCCTGCAAATAATAAATATTTATTTTCTTGATTGCAGTAATTCTGATTAAACCCTGTTTAAATAATAAGGTCTAAAATATTGCATTAAAAATAACTTTACAGCTTTTTAAACTTGCTAAAATGAATACAGGAAATTTAGATATTATTCATCAGAAATTAATCAGGGAAGAATGGAAGTCGTTGAATATAAAAGAAATGGCAAATAACGAAATCTATGAAATTTCCAATTATGGTAGAATAAAAAGTTTTAAGGTTGATAAAGAAAATGGAATAATTATTAAAGGCTCATCTTTAAAGGGTTATAAAATTTTAAATATTAAACTTAAAAACGGGAAACGCACTACTAAGTATATTCACAAACTTGTTGCAGAAAACTTTATACCTAAGGATGACGATTTACAACATTATGTAATTCATTTGGATTTTGATAAAATCAACAATCATGTTGACAATTTAAAATGGGTTACAAAAGAAACTATGTATGCTCATCAGAAAATTAACCCCAATTACAAACGCGGTGCAATAAATTATTCCAAACTTTCCGAGACTGATGTAATTCGTTTAAAGAAAAAATTGAATCGCGGAAAAAACAAACTTTACAAGCTTGCTAAAGAATTTGGTATTACACACACTCAACTAAATAGAATTCGCAGCGGTGAAAACTGGGGCCATATAAAAGTTGATTAAAATACTTATAAAATGAGATTATCAACAACCTTTATAAGCTAATCCCTGCAAATATTTCCTTTTTTAATTTAGGATTCAACTAAGAAATTAATAATCGAAGTCTTTTACATTTTTTTGGGATTAGCTTTTTTCATCTTTTTACATATTTTTTTGTATCTTAGGTTTTGAATTTTTAAGCCATAATCATGATACAAAAATTAACAAAAAGTTTACCGCGTCTTTTTACAGTATTATTAATAGCTACCTTCTTTTTAAGTGCTCAATCTAATGTTCTTGCTCAAGAACATGAAAAAGATGAACATGCAACTACTGTTCAACAAGACCAGCATGAGGATCATCCAGAAGCTGTTCATGAAGAAAATTCAGAAACAGTCCATGATGAGAATTCACACGATGAAGAATCTGCTCATAAGGGAAATATGAGTCCACTATTTTTTCTAATTATTGCTTTAATAATTGGTGCAGGAACCAGACACTTCTTAAAGAAAAGTCCTTTACCATTCACCGTTTCCCTTCTACTTATTGGATTAGGATTAGGAGCATTAACACGATTAGGATATTTTGGAGAATGGAATATTATAGGATTACATTTAGATGCCAGTTTTATGAGTGAAGCGGTAAATTGGGCTGGAAAAATTGATCCACATTTAATACTTTATATTTTCTTACCAACCTTAATATTTGAAGCTGCTTTTGCAATGGATGTTCATACATTTAAAAAATCATTTGCCAATGCTTTTATTTTAGCTGTTCCCGGAATAATAGTTGCACTGGGACTAACGGCTTGTATGGTTATTTTATTAAAAGTTATGGGTGTTGGATTTTCTTTTTGGACATGGTCAATGGCTCTTCTTTTTGGTGCTGTAATTAGCGCCACAGACCCTGTTGCTGTTGTTTCTATATTAAAAGAAGTAGGTGCAAGTAAAAAATTAGGAACATTAATTGAAGGTGAATCAATGTTAAACGATGGAACTGCAATTGTTATTTTCATGGTATTATTAGCAGGAATAACCGGAGTTGGCTCTGAAACATCACCTATTGTTGAATTTTTAAGAGTATCCATTGGAGGAATTGCAGTTGGATTAATAATTGGATACATTATAATCGCCTGGGTAAAAAAAGTTTTCAATGATGCTCTTGTTGAAATTACAGTAATTGTTGCAGCTGCTTATATGACATTTTATATAGCTGAGCATTTCTTACATGTTTCTGGTGTTTTAGGTCTTGTAGCTCTTGGATTATTAATGGCAAGTACTGGTAAAACAAGAATTAGTCCTGAAGTAGAACATTTCTTGCATGAGTTCTGGGAACTCTTTGCTTTTATTGCCAATACATTGATTTTCTTAATAGTAGGTGTTGTAATAGCAAACAATATTGTTTTTACAGGAAAAGACTTTTTAATTCTTATTATACTTTATATAGGAATTCACATTGTAAGAGCAATTGTAATTGCGTTATTCTTTCCATTAATGAAAAAAGCAGGTTATGGACTTTCTAAGAAGAATGCATATGTACTTTGGTGGGGAGCATTACGAGGAGCAATTGGATTAGCATTAGCACTTATTGTAGCCGGCGAATCAAAAATCGACGGTACAATTAGAGATCAGTTCTTATTTTACACAGCCGGTATTGTAACACTTACTCTACTAATTAATGCAACTACAATAAAAACCTTATTAAGCTATCTGGGCTTAACAGATATTCCTCCTGCTAAACAAAAAATGATTTTAAATGCTAAAAGTTATTTAAGGAGCACTTCCGAAAACTCTATGGAGAAACTAAAATCTGACAGATTTCTGGGGCGTGCAAACTGGGAAAGTGTAAAGAAATATTTACCTGAAGAACCCGGAGATGTTGAAATAATACTTGACGAAGGTAAGCATTCTAATCTTTACGAAACACGTAGAAGAGTTCTGGAAAAAGAAAAAAGCAGTTACTGGAATCAATTTAAAGAGGGATTGCTTGGTCCTATTGCAGTTAGAAATTTAACGGATGCTATAAATGAAATTATTGATTCTGATGGAAAAATTCCATTATCTGAAAGAAAAGATTTAGAGCAATTATGGCAAACGCCTAAGTTTCTTAATAAACTTCAATCAGTTCCAATTTTAAGTAAAATTTCGCAACGTTTTTTCTTTGAACAATTAGCAAATAGTTACGATGCAGCACGTGGTTTTGTTGAAGCTCAGTATGCAACATTAAAATTAGCTGAGAGCATGGCTATTAGTTCAGATTCAGAAGAATTAACTATTGATCAGGATATTTCAACTATTGAAAGTGAAATTAATGAAAACAGGATTCATGGCTTAACATTCTTAAGGAATCTTAAAAATACCTTTCCTGAAATTTATGATTCAATTGCTACACGTCAAGCAATCAGGACTAACCTTAATAATGAACTTAAAATTGTTGAGCGATTGCAAAAGAAAGGGCAAATTGGTTCTGATGAAGCGCATAAAATGATTGAAAGTATTGAAGAGAGAATGAAAAAACTGGTTGACACACCTCCTGAAATCATACCTCCAGAGAAGGCAAAGCTACTGCAAGATATTTCGTGGTTAGGAGAACTTGACAAGCCTATATTTAACAAGATAGTTAGTTTATTCCAACATAGAAATTATGCTGTTGGCGAGAAAATAATTAAAGAACATGGCCAGGTTGATGGATTATATGTTATTGCACGGGGTTCTGTGAAGATAACTATTAACAAAAAACTAATTGATATATTAGGTAAAGGCAGCGTAATTGGAGAAATCGCTGTATTAACTAATGTTCCAAGAACTGCTACGGTAACAGCCGAATCGCCAGTTACTGTTTTAAGACTTACATCTGTAAGTATGCAGCAGGTTATCCAAGATAATAAAACCCTTGAAGACAAGCTCTGGGAAATTGCAGCACCACGTCTTGCCGAAAATGTAATTAGAGAATTTGAGCCATACAATAAGATGCAACATATCGAATTGCAAAAGTGGCTTTCAAAAGGCGAATTAGTTCTTGCAAAAAAAGTGCGTAATATCGATCTTGAAGATAAAGTTGCAATACTTATTACGGGAAAAGCAATAAAATCAAATGATGAAAATATTGAAGCTCCTTGCTTAATAAGTGACAAAGCAATTACTTTAAGCAGGAACAGCAGGCTTTTAATGTGTACAAAAATCTAAAGAACCTTCAATAAAAACATGAAAAGCATCAGATAATACTGATGCTTTTTTATTTCAAAAAACTTATAATCGGATTTATTATAGCAAGTGGGTATGGTTATAATATCTAAAATGCAAGTTCTTTTTTAGTTTATTCTGAAATTATATTAAAAATAGGATTACCTATTGAAGCATTTGGCGAAGTGATTTTCAGAATCCATGCGATTGTTGGTGCTATATCAATAATTTCAAGTGGCGCATCAATTCTTTTATTGGCGATTTCCCATCCATACCAAATTAAAGGAACATGTGTATCATAATTATATCCTGATCCAGATTTTGTAACATAACCATTTTTCTCAATCCATCCTGGTTCCAGATTTATAATAACATCACCAGATCTTTTCTGATGAAAGCTATTTTGAATCTTGTTATTAATCCCGGATTCGAAATTAGTTGAATTAATAATAGTTGCCGGAAGAGCGTTTGCAACACCAGAAAATTGAACCATGAAGTTTGCTACTTTATTCTGCAATTCTTCTAAATCAACTCCTGTCTGATCAATTAAACTCTGATTAAAATACAACTGTCTGGAATAGTATGACTTAATCCATTCACCATCCTGATACAAAACGCTTAAATAACTATTTAATAAAGTAACAGCCTTGTTACCATCAAAAACACCTGCATTTTGCTTTTTATATTCAAGATACTCAGGAACATCAGACACTCCCCTGTCAGAAGTAATATAAATTAGCACATTTTCGATTCCTATCTCATTATCAATAAAGCTTACTAAATGCTCCAAATCATTATCGAGACGTAAAAAAACATCTTCAATTTCAACAGACCTCGGACCAAACAATTCTCCACTATAGTTAGATGCTGAAAAACTTATAGTAAGGAAATCTGTAAACTTATCTTTTCCAAGATCCTCGTTTATAATTGAAGTTATTGCAAAATCTTTTGTATATGTATTCCCAAAAGGTGTAAATTTCAAATACTTATAATTTCCTGAACGTCTTTGCAAGTATGATAAGTCATAAGGAAATGTGTATCTGTAATTTCTAAAACCAATTTCAAAATCACTATCATCAGGCAAACTGTTTTTATAATTATTCGAAAGTGAGTGCATACTTGCCCAGCTTTTGCCCATATAAACATCCTGAAATCCTTTCAAATTAAATTCCTTAACCCAATCAGGTGCTGAATCAACATAGTAACTTCCGGTAACCCATTCTCCGTCTTTATCATTCAACCAAAAAGCGTAATCAGCAAGTCTTCCTCCAGAAATAACTGATGAAATAGGATTCATAGAAATAGAAACAACCTTTGAACTATCGTTTGTTGCTAATTTTAACTCATCTCCAATTGTAGATACCAATAAATTCTTTGGTGTGTAGGTGCCAGACGACATTTCACCATCAATAAAATCAAACCCAGCTACATCAACACTACTAACTGTCACATCTTTAAGTTTATCATACCACTCATTTGAAATTATTCCATGATATGAAGGATATGTTCCTGTTACAATCCCAGCCTGACCAACAGCATTTTGTGTGATTAAATAATTATGATGAACTTGAGTACAAAAAGCACCTCCGTCAATAATTTTTTTAAATCCATTCTCACCAAATGAATCCCAATATCGAAGTAGCATTTCATAACGCATTTCTTCAACAACAATACCAACAACAAGCTTTGGTGGCTTAACTAACTGATTCTGGGATTTCAATCCAAGGTTAAGCGTTGTAAGTAAAATGAATATAAAAAGAGATCTAATGAAAATATTTCTGTAAAGCATCATTTAATATTTGAGATTTTTAAATACTTCGGGCTAAAATAAATAAAACTCCAACACCAAGAAACATACTAACAAGTATATTTGCTGCAGCAAAATAATAATTGCCTGACCGCATTAATTCAAAAGTTTCGTAACTAAAGGTTGAAAATGTACTAAAACCACCACAAAATCCAACTATTAACAATGCTTTAATTGTTGGCGACATAATAAATTTTTCTGTTGATATGTATAAAATAATTCCAAGAATAAGAGTGCTTATTATATTTGCTGTCAATGTTCCTACTGGATTAATTTCCTTAAAATCCGAAGTTATAAATTTAGAGATTCCAAATCGACTCACACTTCCTAAGCCACCTCCTATAAAAATAGCAAACAATGTATTCATAGCTTAACTTTTATACATTAAATCTAATATGTAATATATCTCCATCTTCAACAATATAATTCTTTCCTTCTACATGGAATTTTCCGGCCTCTTTTACTTTAACCTCAGAACCAATTTCAATAAAATCATTATATTTCATTACCTCAGCACGAATAAAGCCTCTCTCCAAATCACTATGAATTGCACCTGAAGCTTTTGGAGCATTCATTCCTTTTTTAATTGTCCATGCTCTTATTTCTTTTGGACCAACAGTAAAAAATGACATTAAGTTTAAAAGAGAGTATGCACCTCTAATTAACTTATTAACACCTGGTTCAGCTAAACCTGCATCACTTAAAAATTCTTTTCTATCCTCGAGATCTTCCAAATCTGCTATTTCTGCTTCCAATTTCCCTGCAATTACCAGTATCTCCGTATCTTGATCCTTTAAAAAATCTTTTACTTTCTCAATATAATCATTTCCGGAAATTGCAGAATCATCATCAACATTACATACATAAATAACGGGTTTCGCAGTTAAAAGAAATATATCTTCAAGATATTTTTTATCAGAATCTGAAATTTTATAATCACGTGCATTTTGCATTGATTCCAAATGCTCTTTCATTCCTTCTAACACTTCGACACCATGTTTTGCATCTTTATCTCCAATCTTTACAAGTTTTCCCAAGCGTATAATCTTCTTTTCTACAGACTCCAAATCCTGCACCTGTAATTCTAAATCGATAGTTTCAATATCTCTCACAGGATCAACAGAACCATCAACATGAGAAAGATTTTCATCATCAAAACATCTTAAAACATGAATTAAAGCGTCTGTATCTCTGATATCTCCCAAGAATTTATTCCCAACACCTTCTCCCTGATTAGCACCCTTTGTTAAACCAGGAATATCAACAATTTCTACAGTTGCTGTAATAAGCTTTTCGGTGGGCTGTAGTTTTTCTAATTCTAACAATCTGTTATCAGGCACATTAATTACACCAATATTTGATTTATTCGAACTGAAAGCAAAGTTTGTTGTTTCAACTTTTGTATTCGACATACAATTAAAAAGTGTTGATTTACCAACATTTGTTATCCCTATAATACCGCACTGTAAACTCATAATATTTTTGTATTCATTACATTCAAAATAAAGGTTCAAAATTACACTTTTTCAGCATTTTAAAAAGAGCTTTTACATAAAAAACAACCTGTATAGAAACATTTATACTATGACAACAAATAAGTACTTAAAATGAGCTAAAGTTTAGAATGCCTATATTTATCAAATTAACTGCTGTTGGATTTAATGATTAACCAAAAATCAATAATAATTGCTATAATAAACTTCAAAAAATTAAGAAAACTGTAATAAATCTATCTAAATAATTATTCAATTCTTATAGGCACAAGCAATAAACTTAATCAAAATAACAGAACAAAAATACTAATTTAAGAAGTTGAATTTTAGCCATTTTAGGCATTTCAAACTTATAACACTAAAAGTTGCGAAATATGTTGATAATAAATTAAAAACATATTCCGTATAATATAATGAAAAACTGTATTTTTACAGCTTCACTTTATCAGTTAAAAGAATTAAATTATTTTAAATATTTTCAAAGAAATGTCAGATTTAAACAAGTTAAAAAGTACAGCATCACAGGTGCGAAGAGATATAGTAAGAATGGTTCATGCACAGAATTCCGGTCACCCGGGAGGTTCGTTAGGTTGTACCGATTTTCTTACAGCACTTTACTTTGATATTATGAATCATAATCCTGATTTTGATATGGATGGAAAAGATCAAGATTTGTTCTTCCTCTCGAATGGTCACCTTTCTGCATTATGGTATAGTGTTTTAGCACGATCAGGATATTTTAAAACAGAGGAATTAGCAACATTCAGAACATTAGATTCTAGATTACAAGGGCATCCAACAACAAAAGAAGGCTTACCCGGTGTGCGAGTTGCATCTGGTTCTCTTGGGCAAGGATTGTCAGTTGCTTGCGGATCTGCTATTACTAAAAAATTAAATAGAGATTCCGGATTAGTATTTACTTTACACGGTGATGGTGAATTACAAGAAGGACAGATTTGGGAAGCAGCCATGTTTGCAGCACAGCATAAAATTGATAATTTGATCGCTACTGTTGATTATAACGGACAACAAATTGACGGACCTGTTAACGATATTATTTCCCTTGGAAATTTACGAGCTAAATGGGAAAGCTTTGGCTGGAAAGTATTAGAAATGAATGGGAATGACATGGAAGATGTTGTTAAAATTATCAACCAAGCTAAAACTCTTACAGGTAAAGGAATGCCAATTGTAATCTTAATGAAAACTGAAATGGGAATGGGTGTCGATTTTATGATGGGATCGCATAAATGGCATGGTGTAGCACCAAATGATAAAGAACTAAAAAATGCACTTTCCCAATTAGAAGAAACTATTGGAGATTTTTAAAATATAAAGTTGAACAAATAAAAATTTAGGTTATGAAGAATATTGTAATTATTGCACATGATGTAAAGAAACCTGAGATGGTTCAATTTTTAGAAAACCGAAAAGAATGGATTTTCGGAGTAAACTTAATTGCAACCGGACGAACAGCAGAATACGTAGAAGCTCAAGGAGTTAAAGTTGAGCATTTAAGCCCTGGAACTGCAGGTGGATATCTGGAAATTACGGATAGAATAAAACGTAAAGAAATTGATATCATTATATTCCTACGAGATCCTTTAATTAAGCAAGGTCATCACGAAGATATTCAGAAACTGTTGGAGGCTTGCAACATGTATAATATTCCTCTTGCAACAAATTATGCAAGTGCAGAACTGATGATTCTGGGTCAAATTAAAAAAGAAGACTACGAGCGAAGAAAATCAATGAATGAATAAACTGTATAAAACAGATCCCTTTGTTTACAACAAACCTGCAATTGAAAAAATATTTACTATATATATTCCTCCTGATTTTTCTGCTTAATCTTCCAGTTAAAGCACAGAAATCAGAACCAAAAACTCATGTGACCAGAATACTTTTCGTATTTGATGCATCACAAAGTATGTATGGTACATGGGAAAGTGGCAAGAAAATTAGTATTGCCCGAAACTATCTAATTCAAATGATTGATAGTCTTGAGCAATTAGATAATATACAAATGGCTCTAAGAGTATATGGTCATCAGAGCCCGGTTCCGCCACAGGATTGCAATGACACAAAGCTTGAAGTTCCTTTTATTGCTGATAATGCAGGACAAATAAGACAGAAACTCAGACATCTCATCCCAAGAGGAACAACGCCAATAGCAAATTCACTTGAAATGGCGGCAAATGATTTTCCAGAGTGTGATAATTGCAGGAATATTATTATTCTTATAACAGATGGTATAGAAGCTTGTGATGGGGATCCGTGTCAGGCATCTTTGAACTTACAAAAAAAAGGTATTGTTCTTAAGCCATTTGTAATTGGAATTGGAATTGATCCTAATTTCGAAAAAACTTTCGAATGTGTAGGTCATTTCTATAATACTCCTAATGAGAAAAAGTTTCATGAGGTTTTAGGTGTTGTTATTTCCCGGGCATTAAACTCAACTACGATGCAGGTTAATTTGCTCGATACTAAAGGCCGACCTACAGAAACTAATGTTAATATGACTTTTTTTGACCATGTTTCAGGAAAAGTTAAATATAATTTTGTTCATACAATTAATTATATGGGTAATCCAGATACACTTATAATTGACCCATTAATTTCTTACGATTTAGTAGTTCATACATTGCCTGCTGTTAAAAAAAGTAACATATCGCTTTCTGAAGGAACTCATAATATGATAGGTGTTAAGGCTCCTCAGGGATTTATTAATATTTCCTGTCCGGGAAGCAATCAATACAGGGATCTGGAAGTTATTGTAAAACAAAAAGGAAATGCAGAAACACTAAACCTGCAACTTAATGGCACAAAAGAAAAATATCTTACAGGAAAATATGATCTGGAGATTTTGACAATTCCAAGGGTTTACGTTAAAGATGTTTTAGTTGAACAAAGTACAACTACCAATATCGAAATTCCACGGCCTGGTATTGCAAATTTTTCAATGCCTGCAAGTGGTTTTGGAAGTATCTATTCTGAAACTGCAGATACTTTAGTTTGGGTATATAATCTTGATCAGAAAAAAACGCAACAGAATATAATTATGCAACCAGGTAATTACCGAGTTGTGTATCGACCTAAAAATAACAAACAAGCTATTTATACTGTTAATAAGCGATTCAGTGTAATATCAGGATCGTCAAAAAAAATAATACTTTATTAGAAGAAATATGAAAAAGTTTGAATACAAAGATAAAAAGGATACCCGTTCAGGATTTGGAGCAGGACTTTACGAGTTAGGAAAAACTAATGAAAATGTAGTAGCTCTATGTGCTGATCTTACAGGCTCATTAAAAATGAATCAGTTTGCAGACGAATTCCCAGATAGATTTATACAGTGTGGAATTTCAGAGGCAAATATGATTGGAACAGCTGCTGGTTTAACTATCGGAGGTAAAATTCCATTTGCAGGAACTTTTGCAAATTTTGCTTCAGGAAGAGTTTATGATCAAATAAGACAATCTGTAGCATATTCAGACAAGAACGTTAAAATCTGTGCTTCACATGCTGGTATAACACTTGGAGAAGATGGAGCTACACATCAGATTATGGAAGATATTGGATTAATGAAAATGCTTCCTGGAATGGTTGTTATTAATCCATGTGATTACAATCAAACCAAAGCTGCTACAATAGCTATTGGCAAACATGAAGGTCCTGTGTATTTAAGATTCGGACGACCAAAGGTTCCTAATTTCACACCTGAAGATCAAAAATTTGAAATAGGAAAAGCTTTATTACTTAATGAAGGATCTGATGTAAGTATTTTTGCTACTGGGCACTTAGTATGGAAAGCGATAGAAGCAGCTGAAATTCTGGAACAAAAAGGAATATCTTGTGAAATAATTAATATCCACACGATAAAGCCTTTAGACGCAGATGCTGTTTTAAAGTCTGTCTCAAAAACAAAAGCAGTTGTTACAGCTGAAGAACATATGATGAATGGTGGATTAGGTGACTCAATAGCTCAATTATTAAGCAGAAAATTACCAACACCTATTGAAATGGTTGCAGTTGACGATAAATTTGGAGAAAGTGGAAAACCTGAAGATTTGCTTGCAAAATATGGTATTGACACTAAAGATATAGTTTCTGCTGTAGAACAAGTACTTAAAAGAAAATAAAACTATCTTTGAATACAATTTATAGAAACACAATTTTCTTTTCCGACATATGTCAGATTACAGTGATAAGGAGTTATTAGATCTCTTTAAAGAAACAGAAAAACGTAATTATGCTTTTAACCTGATTGTAAGAAAATATCAGGAAAAATTGTATTGGCATATTCGTAAAATTGTGATCCGACATGATGATACTGACGATGTTCTACAAAATACCTTCATTAAAGTATGGAAAGGTTTAGATAGATTTAGAGAAGACTCTAAATTATATACTTGGTTATATAGAATAGCAACAAATGAATCGCTTACTTTTTTAAAGCAGCAAAAAACAAAATATCTATTGCCAATAGCTGATTATGAAAATCAACTTAAAGAAACGCTAGAGAGTGACTTGTATTTTAATGGGGATGAAATACAACGTAATCTTCAGAAAGCAATTCTTGATTTGCCAGAAAAGCAACGTGTTGTTTTTAATCTGAAATATTTTGAAGAAATGAAGTATGATGATATGTCTGAAGTCCTTAACACATCAGTTGGAGCACTGAAAGCTTCATACCATCACGCAGTAAAGAAAATAGAAAAATATTTTAAAGAAGATTAAACTATTAAAATATTAGAATGTCAAACAGACAGGGGAAACAAAAGGGGAATTTTTAAAATGGAAAAATTGAATAAAAAGATGGAAGAGTTGAAGGGAAATAATAAGAATCCGTTTTCAGTACCGGAAGGATATTTTGATTCATTTCCACAAAAAATACAGGAAAGAATCGCTTCTGAAAACACTGAATATTATTGGTTCGCACGACTATTCCAGGTTATAAAACCACAATTTGCATTAGGTTTTATGATTGTTGCATTTGCTGTAATCGCTATTACAACTTTAAATGTTGTTCTTTCTGATAAAGCAGAATCCGTTATTGATTCTGACTTATATACCAGAATAATTGAGGTTGATGCTTCTGAATTTTCAGAACAACACTTTATCGATGTTTTGTTAAATGACGAAAAAGAAATTGAAGAACAAAAACAGCAGGAAACGGATTACTATATCAATTATTTGATTGATGAAAATATTGATTATGGAACTTTAATGGACGAATTTTAAAATCAGCATAAAATGAAAATTATCAAATTCTTTATTTTGTTAATATCTGTTATAACATTTTCTTTTTCTTTAAATGCTCAGGAAAGTAAATCAGATAAAGAGCAAGAAATAAAATCGGAAAAGATAGCATTCTTTTCAGATAAAATTGGACTTACACCAGAAGAAGCTCAGGTATTCTGGCCTATCTATAATGATTATTGGGCTAAAAAGAATAAAATTATTGCCGACCGTAAGGATAAAATGACCTATTTTGCTGATCATAGTGAAAATATGAGTAACGATGAAATGGTTCAATATGCAGACCAGTATATTAAATATGAAATGCAACTAGCAGAATTGTTAGATGAATATCATATTAAATTCAAAAAGATATTGCCCATAGAAAAAGTAATGAAAATTTACCTTGCCGATTACGAGTTCAAAACATATCTGTTAAAAAAAATTCGTGAAAGTGGTAAAGATGATAAAGAATAAATAATAAAAGCTCCTCCCGATAGCTATCGGGATTGGAGCTTTTTACTTTTATATAAATCAGCACTAATTCAAACTTGCAACTTTACTCAATTCTTTAGACTCTAAACTTCCAACTACCTTTTCAACTTCTTCAAGAATCTCACAAGACTTAACCAATTCTTTCATAGCAGTATGATCAGGATATAATGGTCGGTCAATTTCTAAGAAATCAACATACTTTCTAACAACTTCTTTTGCTTTAGCAACACCTTTCCCAAAACCATACTCACGGAAATCTAATGCCTGAGCAGCAGCCATAATCTCAATTCCAAGTATTCCATAAGCATTATCCATAATCTGGAAATTCTTAATAGCTGTATTCATACCCATAGAAACAAAATCTTCCTGATCAGCAGCAGCAGGAATAGATTGAATTGATGCAGGTGCAGAAAGAATTCTTTGCTCAACAATTAGGGTATCGGCTGTATACTGACTTAACATTAAACCAGAGAACATTCCAGCACCTTTAGTTAAAAAAGCCGGAAGACCAACGCTCAATGCAGGGTGATTTAAGCGGTTCATTCTACGCTCAGACATAACACAAACCATTGTAACAGCAGCACCTGCCATATCCATAGGAAGTGATACCGGAGATCCCTGGAAATTAGCTCCAGATAATTGCATGTTTTCTTCAGGGAAGAAAATTGGATTATCTCCCACTCCATTCAATTCAATTTCCACCTGAGAACGAGCCCAACGCAGTGCATCGTGAGCCGCACCAATAACCTGTGGAGCTGAACGCATTGAATAAGCATCCTGAACTTTACATTTAACCTTGCCTTCTTTTAAATCGCCACCTGCAACTAATTTATTAATTGCATTAGCACTACGAACAGCACCTTGAAATCCACGCACTTCATGTAATTTTGCAGTATAAGGTTTCATATTAGCCTTTAATGCTTCAAGCGACATTGCAGCAGCAATTTCTGCCTGCTTTAAAAAATTATTAGCATCGACTAAGAATATAGCACTCATTGCAGTTAAAACATTCGAGCCATTAATAGTAGCCAATCCATCACGTGCAAATAATCCTGGAATTGGAATTCCAGCTTTATCCATAGCTTCTTTTCCATCTAAAAGCTCTCCTTCATAATAAGCTTTACCTTCGCCCATTAATAATAGAGCAATTTGCGACATAGGTGCTAAATCACCACTTGCGCCAACAGATCCTTTTTGACATACAAAAGGAGTTACTCCTTTGTTAAGCATGTCAACCAAAGTTTGGGTAATAACAAGACGACAACCTGAATTTCCATGAGCATGTACATTAATACGGCCAAGCATTGCTCCACGCACATATTCTATCGGAGCAGGATCGCCAATACCTGCAGCATGATTATATACCAAGTATTTTTGGAAATCCTGTACCTGATCATCATCTAAAACAACTTCAGAAAATTCACCAATACCGGTATTTACACCATACATAATTTCTTTTGCCACGATTTTTTTCTCAAGCATATCACGACATATGTTTATTCTTTTAACAGCATCAGGGTGTAATTCAACTTTTTGTCCATTACGACCAACTTCTACAATATTTTCGATAGTTAATCCACTACCTTTAATAATTAATTTATCCATAATACATTTAAAATTTATTGATTAAATAAAAGGGTTTACTGAAAAAATAAAATATAAGAAAGGGTTATTTCAGAACTAAAACATTGAAGTTCTGTTAATTTTAATAAGGAAGTCAAGAATCCAATAAGTCATATCCTGAATAATTGAACTCACAAGTTAGTAAAAGTGATTTGAAGTTCCTAAAATTTTATGTTTTTAACGATTAAAAACAAAAAAATACGTCTCAATAAAATGAGACGCATTTCTTATATAAATAAATTATTAATACGGATATTTGCTCTGGCATTTATTGTTCAACTATCTCAACACGTCTGTTTTTTGCTTTTCCCTCATCTGTTGAATTGGTAGCTACAGGCGACATAGAACCAGCCCCTGTTGGTTTCAACAGATCTGCACTAACACCATATTTTGTAATTAACTCATTCACAATAGCATTTGCTCTTTCAGTAGATAACTGAATATTTGCATCAAAATCTCCAACATTATCTGTATGACCAACAATCAAATATTTCTTTTCTGTTTGAGTGTTTAAAAATTCAGCTATATTTTTTAATGACATTGCAGATGTTGGATTTATTTCAGATTTGCCGGTATCAAAATGAATATCGTAGATAGCAATATATCCTTGCATAGAAATATCTTTCGAAATATTAGCCGCCGAAACAAAACCAGTTTCTACAGCTTCCACCTCAACAACATCCTGAGTAATAAGAGTATACTTATCTGTTACTATAGCATAAATAATGGCATAAATATCTTTGTTATTATCATGTCCCCTTGCAGCTATAAAGCAATGTTTATTGTTCCAGGTTGGAAACCCAATGCCCATACCAAATTTTCCGTTATTCAATCCATTATAATATCCACCAGCAACATAATACTTATCATTCCAAGTATGCGGACGATCACTAACACCAAGCTCTTCATTGGCTACTGCAATTAGAACCTCAAATCCTGATTTATTAAATGCTGCTTTGTAATTATGTAGCACGAATTCTGAGTTGTTATCATTAGAAACGGTGTACTGAATACGAGTCACTTTGCCTTCAAGAGCCATCGGGTTACCCCAGGAAATAGTCCCTTTAGCACTTACAGGCAATTTATAACTACCCCACTTTGTTTCTTTATAGAATTTCATTTCAGCTCCTTCAAAACGAGATACAAGCGGGTGATCCTTTTCTTGTTCTTTTTTCGCTATTTCCTGTTCTTCTTGTTCTTTTTTTACCCTTTCCTTTTCAGCCTGTTCATCTTGTGCTTTTTTATCAGCTTCTTTCTTTTCAGAAGACTTTTTAAGCTCTTTTGAGGCTCTATTTAATGTTCCTGAAACACTTATTTGTGCATTCAATGAAGGTGACATTATAATGATTAATCCTACGATTAGTAAAAAACTAAACTTTCTCATAACTTATTTTTTTAATGTTAGTAATTAATTTTCAATAAAAAATGAATGCACAAGTTAATAAAAGTGATTTGAAGTTCCTAAAATTTATACTTTTTAGAATACAAAAAATGCGTCCCATAATATGAGACGCATTCTGAGGTAATTATTTTATTATAAGAGCTTATGCTTTTGGTAAGTCTAATTCTACTTCTTGTAAAAATTCAACTGAACG
Source organism: Bacteroidales bacterium (assembly GCA_030668615.1). GTDB lineage: Bacteria > Bacteroidota > Bacteroidia > Bacteroidales > UBA12077 > UBA12077. The sequence goes on from DAOUTQ010000022.1 coordinate 21,977, forward strand.
TGCAATATCATCGTACATTGTTTTATCTTTATCAATAAACTTTACTTTTTTACGATAATCTGTTACAAATTTCTCAATAAATGGAGATGATTTTGCAGGACGCTGGAATTCCAATGCCTGTGCTGCATTAAATAATTCAATAGCCAAAATTCTTTCTAAATTCTGTCCAACCTGATATGCCTTTGTTGCTGCATTTGCTCCCATACTTACGTGATCTTCCTGCCCTTGTGAAGATTCAATTGTATCAACCGAAGCAGGTGTTGAAAGTTGTTTGTTTCTACTTACAATTGAAGCTGCTGTATATTGCGGAATCATAAATCCACTATTTAAGCCGGGACTTGCAACTAAAAAATGTGGCAAACCACGCTTACCTGCCAGCAATTGATAAGTTCTTCGTTCTGAGATACTTCCCAACTCAGCCATTGCAATACAAAGATTATCTAAAGCTAATGCTAATGGTTGTCCGTGAAAATTACCTGCAGATATTATTAAATCTTCATCAGGAAAAATTGTTGGATTGTCGGTTACAGCATTTATTTCATTATTGAAAACGTACGAAACATAGTTTATTGAGTCTTTCGATGCTCCATGAACCTGAGGAATACAACGAAACGAATATGGATCCTGAACATGAACTTTAGGTCTGTTAATTAGTTCACTCCCGTTCAATAAGTAACGCATCCTACTTGCAGTTTTGATTTGACCTTTATGATGACGTATTTGATGAACAGAATCATGAAATGGTTCAATTCTACCATCGAAAGCATCTAAAGAAATTGCACTAATTACATCAGCAAGTTGAGATAATTTCCACACTTTTAGAGTTAAGTTAACACCATGCGCACTCATGAACTGAGTTCCGTTCAATAATGCTAAACCTTCCTTTGATCTTAATCCAATTGGCTCCCAGTTCATTTTACTTAATAGCTCAGAACCCGATAATCTTTCTCCTTTATAATTCACCTCACCCATTCCTAGCATTGGCAAGCACATGTGAGCTAAAGGAGATAAGTCACCTGAAGCACCAAGAGAGCCATATTCATAAACTACAGGTAGAATATCGTTATTGAAGAAATCTATTAAACGTTCTACGGTTGTTAATTGAACTCCTGAATGTCCATAAGAAACTGATTGAATCTTTAGCAAGATCATTATTTTTACTAATTCCTGCGATATTTCATTACCAGTTCCACAAGCATGCGACATTACAAGGTTTTCTTGTAGTTTTCCTAAATCTTCACGTGATATTTTTTTATCGTAAAGTGCACCAAATCCTGTATTTATACCATAAATTGGCTCATCGTGACTTGCCATTTTCTGATCAAGATATTCACGACACTTTATAATATTATTTTTCGATTGCTCTGATAAATCTAATTTATATCCTTCTTTAAGGATCTGATCAATTCTTTCAAAAGTTAATTGATCATTTGATATATAATGTATTTTTTCCATGTCAAAATGAAATAATTATGAAACTATTTTTTTTTAATTGATTAATAAATAAACGAGATATTACCCAATAGGTTCACGGAAAACGAGTATCTCCTCCCACAACATGAACTGGTCGTTTACTATTCTTAATTAATGTATTATTTCTATTCATTTTTAAGATAGCTTTTGAAGTAATTCTTTAAATTTCATTTCAGATTGATCTCCGCTGATCATGTCCTTTACTGTAAGAACACCTTTGTCCATTTCGTTTGCTCCAACTAAAATAACAAAAGGTATATTTTTATTATTGGCATACGTCATCTGCTTTTTCATCTTAGCCGACTCGGGAAAAATCTCTGAATTAATTCCGTTATCTCTTAACTTTTGAAGCAAAGGAAGACAATACTTTTCTTCATTTTTTCCAAAATTAACAAACATCACTTTAGTAGAAGCAACTATTTCTTTTGGGAAAATATTTAACTGCTCCATTACATCGTAAATACGATCAGCACCAAATGAAATACCAACACCTGAAACGTCTTTTAATCCAAAAACTCCGGTTAAATCATCGTAACGACCACCTCCACAAACACTGCCAATTTCAACGTCTTTAGCTTTAACTTCAAAAATAGCACCTGTATAATAATTCAATCCACGAGCAAGTGTTAAGTCTAACTCTAACTCAATATTTAACGGAAGTATTTCGAAATAATCTAAAATAGTCTCAACCTCTTCAACTCCTTTTAAACCAGTTTCGGAATCTTTTACTATTTCCTTTAATGATTTCAATTTATCAAAGTTTGATCCTGACAAATCAAAAATAGGTTTCAATTTTTCAATTGCAGTTTTACTAATTCCTTTGGATAATAGTTCTTCATTAACCTTTTCAAGCCCAATTTTATCAAGCTTATCAATTGCCACAGTTATATCGATAAATTTATCAGGTTCACCAATTGTTTCAGCAATTCCTAATAATATTTTTCTGTTATTAATCTTTATAACTGAGTTTACATTTAGTTTCTGGAAAATCTGATCAATTATCTGAACTAGCTCCACTTCGTTCAAAAGAGAATTGCTTCCAATTACATCAACATCGCACTGATAAAACTCACGATAACGGCCTTTTTGAGGTCTGTCGGCACGCCAAACAGGTTGAATCTGGTATCGCTTAAAAGGAAATGTTATATCGTTTAAATGCTGCACAACAAAACGTGCAAATGGAACTGTTAAATCGTACCGTAGTCCTTTTTCTGAAATTTCAAGAGATAATTTACTTGATTCTACTTCAGTTAAATTTGATTTTACTTTTGAAAGGTAATCGCCAGAATTTAAAATTTTAAACAAAAGCTTATCTCCTTCTTCACCGTACTTACCCATTAAAGTTGAAAGGTTCTCCATTGAAGGAGTTTCTATTGGCAAATACCCGTATCGTTTGAAGACATCTTTAATTGTATCAAAAATAAAATTTCGTTTCACCATTTCTACTGGTGAAAAATCACGTGTACCTTTTGGAACAGATGGTTTTTGTGCAGCCATTTTTGTTCTTTATTAAAATTATTTTCTGCAAATATAGAATAAAAATAAAGTGATCTAAAATGTATCACTTATAATGGTTTTAAAACATAAAAAAAAGGATGATCTAAGCCATCCTTTCATTAATATCTGAAATGTAGTTATTTCTTTTTATTCATTTTCTTAAAATCAGCATCAAGAATACCATCGAAGTTTTTTCCTTTTTCTACCCAATGGTAATCAAAATAGTAGAAATTGGCATCTTTTGCTCCTATAATAATTTTGTAACAGCGTGCTCTTAAGCGTGTTCCTTGTGGTCCCACTTTATGAAGGAATACAACATTATCGTCTCGGTTAGTTATTGCTTCCTCAATTTCTTCACGAGTAACAAATTTTACTTTGTAAGGATAAATCTTTTTTATTTTAGCTTCGCTATCGATATTTGGAGCAACCTCATCTTTAACTAAATACAAGGTTTTTTGCTTTATATCTTTTGTAAATTCATTGTAATATTCGAAGATATTCTTTTTTATCATATCAGGATTATCCCTCATGTTTTGAGCGTGCGATTGCATAAAACGAACCAATGCTTCCATTTTATACACCCAGAATTCTTCATCAACTTCGGTATATGACAATGGAATAGCTGCAATATCAGGAAGATCTTCAAAGCTATCCAAGCCTGGTTTTCCAATAAAAATATGAAGAAAATTATATCTCACCCTAGTTCTGTCGTTTTGAAATACAACCTGCGTCATCATTAAAAATGCTTTGTCAGGATCGTTATACATTTCTTCGAACTGATCAATAGAAATAAATTCATATTCAGTTAAATCCCAAGCTTCTTTTACAGCTTCCTGGATTTTAAAGTTATATTCTGCAATAGGATTCGATTCTAAAACAACATAAAGTTTAGAATTTAGAAACTGATTCAGATCTGCTTCTGAAGGAATATACTCTTGTGCATTTACTGCAAGAGCCGAAATTCCGATAATTATTCCTAAAATAATTTTTTTCATATGCTTCTTTTTAAAATTGATTTTAAATTTCTTAACTAATATACTAAATCTTATTTAAAGCTTTTCAAAATCTGTGTATATTATCCCTTATCAACAATCTTACCAAAAACTCTTAATGCTGCATCCAGAAATGTCATGAATTGTGCCTCAAATGCTTGTAATTATCAAAGATTATCATGAATTTGTCAAAAAATTTGTATCTTTAATAACCAAAGAAATATTATATAGTATATTTCAGTAAATTTACAAAAGTAAATCAAAAGGCAAGTAATTTTCATTAAACTAAAAGCTTAAGATTCTATGAATTTTATAGACAAAATTATAAAACTGTGTACAGTAAGTACAGACAAGGTAGATTCAAAAAATGAATATTTTCATAAGATTACCATATTAAATTTTTATAGTTTTGCTTCACTATCTTTACTTCTAATCTTTGGTGTAATAAGCTTTATTCTTGGTAATTTAATGCTATTTGGAGTATTGTCTGGGCTGTTTGTTTTAACTGCAGTTAATTTAATTTTATTCCAAAAGAATTATAATTATATTTTCTCATCTTATGTTTTTTCGATTCTTCTTTCTCTATTTCTTGTTTGGCTTTTATACTCCGGACAAGTTAATAATCAAGGGGTTGTGTTTTTTGCTTTCTTTCCTGCTTTTACAATCCTTTTACTTGGTAAAAAAAGAGGAAATCCATCTTCTTTAGTTTTCTTTGTTTTATCAGGTATTGCAATTTTATTACCTGTTATTTTTAGTTTTGGGTTAGAGTTCTCATTACTAAATCAGATTTTATTTGTTCTCTTATATTTTGTGTGCTTTGTTTTTCTAAACATTTATGAAAATATTCAGGAGACTCGAATTGCTGATATGCAAATTGCGATTCAAAAAGCTAAACACGAAACCCAGGCTAAAGAAGAGTTTATTTCAAAAATATCTCATCAAATAAGAACTCCTTTGAATAATCTTGTTGTTGTAACAAATATTGTTAATGATTCTAATTTGGATGAAAAACAAAAAGATCTAATTGATACAATACAAGCCTCAACAAATAATCTTGTTAATGTTGTTAACAACATTGCAGAAATTTCAAATGTTGACTTATTGCAAAGTAAGGATTATAACCAGAATTTTAATATAGAAACTACAATTAAGAATACAATAAATCTTTATTCTAATGAAGATTCTCAAAATATTCATTTTCCGTTAACTATTTCCAATGACATTAATTTTCAGTTGTATGGCGATCCGGTAAAAATAAAGCAAGTATTTCTTAACCTGATTGAGAGTATTCTAAAAAACACAAAGAGTGGTGAAAAATCAATTTCAATTGATATTAAGAAATTAAGTGAATCAAATGATATTGTTGAAATTTCATACTCTATTTCAACAAAAGATCTTACTCTGATTTCTGAAATTACTAAAATTCAGAATATTGAAAAAACGAAAAAGGGTAAAATCGCAGCTATTGTTAAACTTCTTGAATTTAATATTGCAAGTAAAATTATTGAATCTCTTGATGGTAATGTGGAAGTAGATATTACACCTGACAATTTCGAATTCAGATTTATTATAAAATTCAGAAAAGGTGAAGCGTTTCCTGATGAAAGAATTTTATCGAAAGAGAGCACATTACCACATATCGATACAGGAGAGAGCGTTAGCCTGAAAGATTCAAATGTATTGTTGGTTGAAGATAATCTTATAAATCAAAAGATAGTGCTCTTAAGCCTTAAAAAATCTGTTAAATCAGTCGATATAGCGAATAATGGAAAAGAAGCCCTTGACAAATTTGGTTCTGTAAAATATGATATTATTTTAATGGATATTCAAATGCCAATAATGAATGGTATTGTTACAACAAAGAAAATAAGAAATATTGAAAAGAGCACAAATACACATACTCCAATTATTGCAATAACAGCCAATGCACTTTTAGGTGATAAAGAAGAATGTCTTGCTGCTGGAATGGATGATTATATTAGTAAACCATTTCAAATTGAGACTTTAATTAAAAAGATGGAACAGCAATTAGCTTAATTTTAGCAACACTGATTTTTTATATTGGGCTATAAATATTGAATCTTTATAAAGCTATTATTGTTAGAGCGAATCTTTTAATTTGGTACACTTTAATTAAATAATAGACAAATAAACTTATTCCAACTCAGGTCTGAATCCAACTATAAGTACGTCATCAACTTGCTCATGTTCACCTTTCCAGTCTTCAAAACTTCTGTCGAAATAAGTAAGTTGCTGTTCAAGAGGTAATTTGTGTATGGTAAGTAATAAGTGTCTGAATCGTCTATATTTATATTTTTTCCCATCGGGTCCACCAAACTGATCAGCGTAACCATCAGAAAACATATAGAATATATCATCCTTTTGTAGCTTAATAGTTGTTTTTGTAATTTGTTCAGATTCACCCTCGTTAAGCAATCCAACAGAGAATCTATCTCCTCGAATTTCTTCAATTTTATTGTTTCTTATAAGATATAATGGGCGGAAAGCACCGGAGTATTCAATTTCTGCTTTCTTTTTATCGATAACACAAAAAGCAATATCCATTCCGTCTTTCAATTTTGTATTTTCGTTAGTTTTTCCAAAAGTTACAGCTACACCATCATTTAAATGTTGTAAAATTTCATCAGCTCCTTCTATTCCTTGATCATCAGTAATCTTTCTTAATAATTCAAATCCAATAATAGACATAAAAGCTCCAGGAACACCATGACCTGTACAATCAACAACTGCCAAGAATATTTTATCCTTTTTCTCATTTATCCAATAGAAATCACCGCTTACAATATCCTTTGGTTTTAGCAAAATAAATGATCCAGGTAAAATTCTCTTATATAAATCCATTGCTGGTAATAAAGCTTCTTGTATTCGCTTAGCATAAATAATACTATCGGTAATACTTTTATTTTTTACAGTCAGCTCTTCTTTTTGTTTTGCAATCTGCTTAGCAATAAGTTCTTTATCTTTCAATTCCTGATTTGACCTTCGTAAACTGCGTGTTCGGTATTGAAAATACCAGATTATAATACC
>DAOUTQ010000208.1 GCA_030668615.1 Bacteroidales bacterium
AAAAATAACAATTCAATACTAACATTATACAGCTCATTACATTTTAGTGGTTTTGTCTTCTTAACTGTTATATTTTTGAATTGTGAATTGAAATTAATTAGTGAACACGATTACATGAAATTTTTTAAATCATATATATCAAACAAAATTATTCTTAAAGTTCTGCTTTCAACGGCAATTTTAGGAATGATTTTTATTTTGCTCACTATCAATAAAATGAATTCAATTTTAAATAGTGATTTAGGTTTTAACAAAGACAGTATTTACAGTATTAAAACAGAGGAAAGCTCAGTTGTGCTTCCTGATTCTTTGGTTTTTTCGTCAGTAATGCCTGGGTTTAATGTAAAAAACTTTACTGAAATTACATCGGAGTATAGCAAAGACAAAATGAAATTTGCGCAACAGTTTATCTCAAAAAATTATTTTGATTTATTTAACTATGAGAAGCTAATTGAAAAACCAGAACTTTTAAAAAACACTAATTCACAATTAGTTTATATTAATGAAACTGCGGTTGAGAAACTTGGTATTTATAGCATTGACGATGCTCCTGGTACCAGAATAATGAATCAGAATAACATTGAATTGGTAGTTTGTGGCGTTGTAAAAGATTTTAAATCCCTATCTGTTAATGGGAAAAAACAAGCTATAATATATCATGTAAATACAGACCATTTAGCTTATGCTTTTTATTATAAAGATGATTTGGAATTAATAGAGAATGAGAATAAAAGCATGCTTCCTGCAATTTCGTTTCAACAAAGAATGCAAAATCAGAATAAGTTTTGGGAAGACATAGTTTATAGTACTTTTTTATTTACAAATGTTTTAATTCTTTTAATTTGTTTAGGTTTTATAGGAAGTAAATATGCCTCAAAGAAAGAAAAAGAGTTGTTTAAGGTTTTAGGAATAGGGGTTCATATTTTAACTCTGATAATTTCAAAAACTTATATTTACTTACTTGCAATAATGGGTTTTGTAGCTGGTCCTATTGCTTATCTTATTCAGAAATTATGGCTTGAAATTTATATATATAAGGTTCATTTCGGATTAGTTGATTTATTTATTATTCTATCTATGGCCCTTTTAACTGTGTATTTGGTGTGTTGTCCTAAACATAAGCTTGAGTATCAGTTAAAAGGGAAGTTTATTAAGCACAAGTCAATATAAATTCACCAGTAGTTTGGTTTAAGTTAATTTTTTAAAGCGAAGTCGGAGGACTTCGCTTTTTTTGTAAGGATCAATTCCTTTTACAGTATGATCAGGTCTGTCAATAACTTCAATATTGGGATAAACTCCAATACTTTCAATTATTTATTTCTCAGTATTCTTTCTACTAAATTCAGCTTCGGAAATTATTAAGGGATAAATTTTACGAATCTCCTTTTGTTGAATAGGCGATAGATCATCATAAGTGTAATTGTAATTATTTAGTGCATAATTATTTCTAAACTCATATACAACAGTTCTCGCCATATCCTGATATCCTAAGTATGTATTAAACAACGTTTTGTTATCATAATATAATCCGGCAACATACTTTTCTGATTTTTGAAGTACTTCTTCGAACTTAGGTTTTAATAAGCCGGGAGTAATTTCAGGATTAGTAGCATCTATTTCAAAAAATGTAATTCCTTTGATAGGTAATTCTTCCACAGAAAGAATTTCTACTCCAACAAGAGGAGGTAGTTTTTTTGACATACCAATGTAGTTTGTTTGCAGTTTTGATACTTTTTCGTCGGTTACTTTACCCATAAGAATCACCTTAAGTAATCCAATTTCTCTTAATATTAGGTTTAGAGAGTGCATGTATTCCATAGAAAGGTCTTTGTCGGCATAAAGTTTAATGCTTATTAAATTAGCATCTAATTGATTAATCTTAGTTTTCTCCTTTAATAGAACATCTTTTAACTCAGAATAATTGACAATTTTTTTATTAACAAAAATCTTATCCTTAACCATTGCTACATCAATACAAAGATCGGGGCGGGTAATTACCCAATAATTTTCAATAACTGGCAAATTAATAGTTTCTTTTATACCAGATAAGTATTCGTCAACGGAGTTATTGAATTTTGATTTCGTGTAAACTGAAAACTCAGATTCGCTCCACCAAATTTTAATTTGATTATCAATTAACTCATACTTTAATTCTATTGTATTTTTATCGCGTAAACTAAGTATAATTTGGTTGTCTTTTAATTGATAAGGATATTCTTTCAATGTTATATCATCTTCAAGTACAGAAAACTTCATTGAGCTAAACTGAATCATTAGTCCGTATCCATTATCAGAATCATTCATCCATAAACCTTTTACTTGACTAACATTGTTTTGGCTATTAAAAATTGAGAAATTGTTAAATGCCTTTCCCGGACCATTTACTGTTAAGTTGGCAAAAAGAAAAAATACAACTATCGATGCGGGAATAATTAATAATGCTTTAAGTTTAGCAAGAAATCCTGATTTTATTTTATTCATCATAGCAATTCGTTTTTTTATGGATATTAAATTGAAATTATTTACAAGTTGAACAGATGGAATTGATATGAACTGATTCAAAAGTAGTTCTTGATAATTAAGCAAATTAAATCCTTCTTGTACAACTTTATTATCGGTAATAAATTCGTGATTTGTTTTTATTGATTTGTGTAAGAGCCATGTTAAAGGGTTGTACCATTGTAGAATAGAAATTAAATGGGCTAAAAGCAAATCAATGGAATGTAGTTGTTTAATATGAACTTTTTCATGAGTTAGAATCTGTTCCAATTCATTTTTGCTCATTATTGTATTGTTTACAAAAACATATCCTAAAAATGAAAAAGGAGGGAGGTTCTCTTTTACATTTATAACTCTAATTTTATTTACATAAGTTATTGGATTGGTGAATATGGTTTTATAAATCCATTGGAATAAAATGATTATCCTAAAAAGAAAGAAAAGAGCACCTAAAAGATATATGATAAGTATAAGTTTAGCAACAGAAAATCCTTCTGTAGCTTTATAATTGTAGACTTCGTTTTGCTTGGTTTCTAGCCCTATTCCTTGTACGTCGTTATCTTGTTTTAGTGTGTTTAATGAATTATCTTCAAAATCTTCAAATCCTGAGTTATTATATTTTTTTAGATTTTGCAGATACTCAGGATCTGTCATTGCAATAAGTTGTTCGTAGTAACTTCTAAACTTTCCAATTTCATGAAAGGTTTGTTCAAATTTCTGTGTATTAGAAATATTAAGGTTTAAATGAACAAAAGGTATTGCTAAAGAAAATAGCATAATCGAAATCAGGTATATTCTGTTAAATCGAAAGAATGTTTCTTTTCGAAAGAAAAATAGGTACACCATAAAAAGAATAGATAGGCATAATCCAGATTCAAATAAGTATAAAAGGAACTTAACCATTCTTTTTCTTATTTTTTATTTCGTTTAGCATTTTCATTACTTCGTTAACTTCATCTATATCCAGATTTTTATTTTCCGAGAAGAAGTTAACAACTTGTTTTAAAGAGTTATTATAATAATCTTTAATAAGATTACCCATCTGGCTTTTACGATATTCTTCTTTGCTTATTAAAGGAAAATATTCGTAGGTATTACCATACTTTTTAAAAGATACGATTTCCTTTTTAACTAAAACTCTAACAATAGTTGATACAGAGTTATAAGGTGGTTTTGGATCAGGGAAATGTACAAGAATATCATTAATAAAACCTCTTTCAATTTCCCAAAGAATCTTCATGATTCTTTCTTCTGCTTTTGTCAAACTGGCCATACTTTTTTAAATTATAATTTAACAATAAACTTTGAACCTTTAACTTTAAACTACTTTCCAATATGCATTGGTTCAGATTCAGAAATTACTGCTGGTACTGCTTTCTTTACCGCAGTTTGCAATTGTTTTGGTAAATCTCCATATTTTTTACCAAAATTTTTCATACTAAACTCATTTTTAACTTCGTTTCCAGCTGCTACTAATTCATTCATCACCTTTATAAACATCCCATATGAAGTTGCCCTATCGTTTTTCAATGATATTATTCCTTTTGAAACTTCAATTTCCCCGAAAGGATCAATATTCTCAGTTCTTTTTTCGGGTAGACTTTCTAAGTTTTGAGAATTTAGTAAAAACTCTTTCGTTTTATTCTTTAACATGAAAAGAGGCATTTGTTCACCTTCAACCATTAACTGATCGTTCGAATTAACCAAAACAACCCAAACATTTCGTTCTTTAATTTCTGGAGGTGGTTGATCTGATGAAGGCGACATCATTCGCAGCATACCTGTATCAATATCCATAGTAGT
>DAOUTQ010000021.1 GCA_030668615.1 Bacteroidales bacterium
AAGTAAGCGGAGCAATAGAATATTCTCCTATTAATCTTGTATTCATTAATGCATTAAGATGCATTTCTTTCCGCAGACTTTTAACATCATTAATACCTACTATTGAAAACCCAATAATCATAGTTAATGTGCTAATAAACAGAATTGTAATTATTATTTTGTTTTTAATTGATATGTTTTTGAAAAAGCTCATTAATTATCTTTTACAGGTTTGACAATTTTTGCCGAATTCATTAAATAAAAACTCATTTGTAACTGAGATTTAATAACAGCCGATTCATTTACCTCAAATTTAAGTTTGTTTTTCTCTTCAAAAAAATTTATTAGCACTCCTTCTTTAGCAAAATTCTGAGATTCACTAATAGTTAATACAGGTAGTTTTTCAGTTAATGCAAGAATATTTTTAAGATTTTTTCTTTCAGATTCAGCAATTACTAATATATGACTATTCTCAATTTCATACAGATTGTTTATCTTTTTAATCTCAACCTTTTTATTATTAATTTTCTGTGTCGAATATATTTGTTCCAAATTCTTATATAAAGGAGTTTTTCCAATAACCGAAATAACAAATGGCTTTTCGGTGTCGTTCATACAACATTCTTCCGGCCAGGTAACAAATCTTGAAAATTTCTCAAGATAAACAGCTTTTAAAACATAAATACTTGTTTGAGAATAAGCTTGTAATGTAATAAAAGAAAAAAGAAGTAAAGAAATAACCTTTACTAACGAAAGTTTAAATTTATTATTTTTCTTAAATATGTTATATCTTTTAATCACTAATTATAAGTTATAATAAGAAAATTCAACATACTCCTTATTCACTAATCCCCAAATTACAAAAGTAGAATAGGGGTCTCCATTAATATCAAAATTTATTTTTCCTGAGGCACCTTCATAATTTATTTCAAACCCGGTTAATAGTAAAACCCGAGCTTTCTCAAATTCATTAACATTAATAATTGCAGACTCTTCTCTTAGATCCTCACTTCCAGTAACTAATCTTAAATTCTGTTTAATATCTTCAGGGCTTATTGATTGAGCTTTTTGCATGGCAAAAGCAATTGAATATATCGCATCATAAGCATGTTCAGAATACGTTACAGGGCTAAAATTATATTTTGCTATATAATTGTTTTCATAAGTTATATAGTTCGGAGTATTTGTAATTGAACTTGATATACCAATTATGGTTTCCAAAATATCAGGTTGTCCATTAGCAATTAATTCATTTGGGAATCCCCCCTCTGTTAAAAAAAGAAAAGGCTTAGATTCCATGTCTTGATAAAGCGAAGAAGCCCATAAATCCTGGGTTATTTTTCCAATTTCTTCCTCGAATACTGCTGCAAAAATAATTTGAGGTTTTTGCTGTAAAAGAATATCTAATTCATTTCCAAAATTATAATTATTAAGATCTGTTTCTTCTGCCGGATAAGATGATGTAGCAAGAATACTTCCGCCTAAAGATTCAAATTTATTTTGGATAATATTGGCCATTGAATTACCAAAGTTATCGTCTCTAAAAAATATTGCTCCATTTTTTAATTGCATTGAATCAATGGAATGCTTTGCCATTATTGTTCCGCTAAAAGCATCGGAAGGACAAGTTCTCCATATCAGATCATCATCGTTCATGTACGAAAGTTTAGGTATTGTAGCAGAATATGTAATCATCAAGATATTATTCGCAACACACGATTCCGACATTTCAACTGCTACAGCCGAAGTAGTTGGTCCGACAATTATGTTAATGCCTTCATCGATTAACTCATTAACAACATCAATTCCGATTTCTGGATCTCCTCCGGAGTTTTTAAAGATCAATTCAATTTCTCTTTCTTCTTCGTTAATAATTAGTCCTCCAGAAGAATTTATTTCATCGGCAGCCATTTTTGTTGCGAAAAATATATTCTCAGCAACCTCTCGTCCTATCGAAACATCTCCAATAACAGCAATTTTTATTGGATTTTTATATATAAGCTTGTTATAGTCTTCATTTAATTTCTCGCAACCGATTAATTGAAAAATAACCAGTGAGATAAATAATATCATCATTTTTTTACATATCTTTTTCATGCTCTAAATATATTGAGTAAACATAAAATAAAATGAACGACCTAATCCCGGAATATCATAATTATCAAATCCAGGATAGTAATACTCAGTACCTAATAAGTTCTTAATACGAAGGCTCAATCTTGTTCTACTATTTTTAATCAACTCAAGATCTGTTGATGAGATCATAAAATCCAATATAAAATAAGGATCAAGTTCATATCTGTTTATAGCATAGTTTATCGGATCATATATAAAATTATTTTGATCGCTGGCAATTCTTGAACTCATATATTTACCTTCAATATTTATATTTATAAAATAATCAGGCAGATGTAAAACATTTCCGAATTTTACCATATGATTTGGATAAAGCGCTGTTTTAATTCTTATTATTTCCAATAAAGGATCATATTTTTCAAGAATACTTCTTTCGTATGAATAATTAACATAAGAAGTATTATTCATGATATTAATATTAAGCTCAGCCTCAAATCCCGCAGAATATATGTTGGATACATTTTGAGCAGTTATATTGGATATTTCTCCATATGGTAAAAGATATTCAATTTTATCATCTATTTCAGTATAGTAAATGTTTGTATTAAAATTTAATTTACTAAATACTTGCCCCATCAGAGCCCATTCAAGTGTTTTTGCTCTTTCGGGTTTAAGATTAGGATTTCCAACAATTCCCCCTGGAGTAATATAATTCGAATATAATTGAACTGATGAAGGTGCATTAAAAGATGTTCCATACATTACCTTTGTACTTAACTGATCAGCCAGATGATATACCGCAGCTAATCTGTAATTAAGAACATCACCATAAATATTGTGATAATCAAATCTGTAGCCTGCAGTTAAGGTTAAGTTTTTTAAATAGTCAAAACTAAAAAACTCAGCTGCATTAAGTATCATTTGTAAATAGATTCCAACATTATTAAAATCTTTTACACCCTCAGTCCCTCCAGGGTTTAAAGTTCTAACACCTGAACTATTTACAGTATAAAACTTTTGGTGATCATGAATATCAGTGGTGTAATCAATCCCAAAAGAAAAATTATTTATTTCATCAAAAGCATAAGAAGTATTAAAACTCACATCATATCCGGCATAACTCAAATCTCTTTCAATCCATTCTGTTGGGTCCGAATCATTGTCAAGAATTTCATTTTTAATTGGTCTCCCCGAGGAATGAGTAAATGAAAAATCAGTTTTAAAATTCTCAAATAATGTTTTTGAATACATGATTCTTTCATAAGCATTAAATAAATTAATCCGGTTATTGTGTGTGAGAGTTCCCCAGTCAAGGAATTCAGAGTATGAATTAATATTTTGCTGGGTAAAATCAAATACAAGTTTGCCAAAAGTTTCTTTTTCGTATTTTACCTTGATGTAAACCGCAAGTGGATTTGACTCATTTTTTTGAGCAATATCTCCAGAACCATAAATTGTGCTTCCCGGAACATTGTAAGGAGAAATACCAGAATAATCAATTTGGGAATATGAACTTGAAAATAGAATATCGAAATTATTTTTTGATCCACCCCATACCGTACTTAAATTATATGCAGAACTGTTATTTACACTTCCAATATAATGAGAAATTGAATTTCCGACACTATCTCCGGTTTTTGTAATAATATTTATTACTCCTAAGAAAGCATTCTTTCCATAAATAGCCGAATTTGGACCTCTAATAATTTCAATTTTTTCAATTGCTCCCATTGGTATAAGAGACGGATCCAAATAATTGTCTGAGCTTGAACGAAACGACATATTTTGTCCGTCAATCATTACTTTTACGAGCCTCGACCAGCTTCTAAGACCTCCGTTTATTCCTCTAATTCCCATGTTGGGTTGAAAATAATCTGTAATTACGTCAAATCCGGCAATGCTGTTAAGAGCTTCAGCTACACTAGCGTAACCTCTTTCCTTTATTTGAGTTCCAGTTATAACAGAAACAATAGACGGCGCGTCAATAATACTCTGATTTTGGCGAACTGCTGAAACTATTTCAATGTCCATTAAATCTTCGAGGGAAAGCGCAAAAAGATCATTAGGAGATATTGTATCGAGTTCCTGCCCTTTAATGTCTGAGAATGAGCAAATTAAGAGAAGCGAAATGATTAGGTGCTGAAATTTTATTTTCATAACCAGATATTTGTTAAATAAAAACTAAGGCATGTAATTTATATAAAATAAGATTATTTGCAAAGGCCTTCTGAGCAATTGCAACATATTTCAATTCCTTTTCTGTTTTTTAGTAAGGCGTTTCTAAAATTATTGAATTCTTCAGAACCCCAAATTTTTAACGTATCTGAACTAATAATGTTACCCATTTTGTAATTATTATGCTTATCAAAACAGCATGGTATTACCAAACCGTTCCATGTAACTACTATAGTACTCCATAATCGGAAACACTTATTACGCAGCTTACTCTTTATATAATATTTAGAGTTGATTTTTTTATATCTGGCATATTTTTTAGTTTTTGGGATTAAACTAAAATTTTCGGATTGATTAATTTGTGCAGATTTAATTTCAAGTTTATTCGCAAATAGTTTTTTACTCAAAGTTTTGATTTCAGAAATATCTTGTTCATTATGACTAAACACTAAGAACTGAATTATTATTTTGGGATATTTCGATTTAAATACTTTTTTAGCATTAGCCAAGTTCTGAATTCCTTTTAGTACATCATTAAGTTTGCCTCCAACTCTATATTTTTCATAACTCTTCTGACTTGTTCCATCTACTGATATTATAATTCTCTTTAAGCCTGATTTAATAATTTTTACCGAATTCTCAGGAGTTAGAAAATGACCGTTAGTTGAAATAGCGGTATATATATTATTATCATCCGAATATTTTATCATTTTAAACAAGTCAGGATGCAGAAAAGGTTCACCTTGAAAATAAAGCATCTGATAAATAATAAAGCCCTTAACCTCATCAATTATTTTTTTATAATTATTGAAGTTCATTTTTCCTTTAGCAACTTTTGTCGATTTATTTCCTGTTGGACACTCTAAACAATTCAAATTGCATTGATTGGTTGGTTCTGTGGTTATGCTATATGGATAGCCCCAAACAATTGATTTTTTTATAATTAGAGAGATGTAATAACCACATAATATTCGAATAAGGTTATACACTTTTTTAAAACTCACATATTTTAAACGATCTGTTCGAATCATTATTGAATAAAAAAGGCCGATATAAACGGCCTTGATTTTATGTTTTATTAATTATTAGTTTGATTCAAGGATCTGAAATAATTCGTCTAATTTTGGTGTAAGAATAATTTCAGTTCTTCTGTTTTTCTTTCTGGCATCAGGAGCTTTTGATTTTATTACCGGTTGATATTTACTTCTTCCTGCTGCAAGAATACGACTGCCTTCGATTTTAGAATTATTCATTAAAATTCGAACAATAGCAGTTGCTCTTTTCACACTTAAATCCCAATTGTCCTGTATTGTAGAACTTGAAATATAAGGAACATCATCCGTATGACCTTCAACTGTAATATTAATATCTTTGTTTACTTCCAATACCTCTGCTAGTTTTTTTAATGCACTTACTCCTTTAGGATCAACAACTGTACTGCCTGATTTAAATAATAATTCTTCGTCAAGAGACACGTAAACTTTTCCGTTCTTCATTTCAACAGCAAGTCCCATGTCGGTAAATCCCATTAAGGCACGAGAAACTTTATCTTTCAATGCATTTACAACAGAATCTTTTTTAAATAAAATTTCTTCAAGCTCAACTAATCGTGCATTTTTTTCATCTAACTCTGTTTTATATTTATCCAGCTTATATTGATCTGCTCTTAAATTATCTTCCAATTTTCTTAATTGATCTTCTTGCTCAATAATCCCTTGCTGCTTATTTTGCAATTCCTGTAAGAGCTTTTTTGTTTCGCTAATATTTCCACTTAAAAGCTGATCTTGTGCTTCTTGTAAATCACTGTATTGACGATTTAATTTATCATACTTTATATCAAACGAATGCAGTTTGTTTTCTCTTTCCAAACTATCTTCTTTCCAATTCTTTAAACGCTTTTCCATTAGATCAACTTTAGAGTTTAATTCGGTATTTTCAACTCCTAAGTTTTTATTTTCACTTTTAAGGATTTCTCGTTCATCCTGACATTCATCATTTTTATCTTGTAAGTCTTCGAACTGTTTTGTTGGAACACATCCAACACTTATTAGAAACACAAGAAAAACTAAATATGATTTGATTTTAAGCGACATATCAACTAATTTAGATTACAATTGTTAAATATAATAAATTTAGATTTTAGCAAATATATAAAATATCAGGGGCTTTCTATCGTTGATACTAAGTAAAAATAATTCATATCTTTGCATGCGTTAAGAATACTATGTCAGAAAGTTTATTAAATAATATTTTGTTCCCTTCAGATCTTAAAAAATTAGATCTGGCTGATCTACCTGAGCTGAGTAAAGAGCTTAGGCAATTTATTATTGATATAGTTTCGTCGAATCCGGGACATTTTGGGGCAAGCCTTGGAGTTGTTGAATTAACCGTAGCTCTTCATTATGTTTTTAATACTCCTTACGATAAAATAATCTGGGATGTTGGTCATCAGGCATATGGACATAAAATTTTAACAGGGCGAAGAGAAGAGTTTCACACAAATCGTAAGCTTGGAGGTATTAGCGGATTTCCTAAAATAACAGAAAGTCCATATGATTCATTTGGAGTAGGGCATTCGTCAACGTCAATTTCTGCTGCATTAGGAATGGCAAAAGCAGCAAATTTTAAAAAGGAAGAAGACCGAAATGTTGTTGCAGTAATTGGTGATGGATCAATGACAGCAGGTCTTGCATTTGAAGGAATGAATAATGCAGGAACTGAAAATACAAATTTGCTTGTTATTCTGAACGATAACAATATGGCAATTGACCCGAATGTGGGTGCTCTAAAAGAATATTTACTTGATATAACAACATCAAAAACATATAATAAATTAAAGAATGATGTTTGGCATTTGCTCGGACACTTAAATAAATTAGGTCATAATTATCGTAAGTTAGCTCAACAAATTGATAATGCAGTAAAATCATTTCTTCTTAAACAAAGTAATTTATTTGAGTCATTAAATTTCAGGTATTTCGGACCAGTAGATGGACATGATGTTGTTTATCTGGCAAAAATATTAAATGATCTTAAAGATATTAAAGGTCCAAAACTGCTTCATGTGGTTACTCAAAAAGGCAAAGGTTTTAAACAGGCCGAACTTGATCAGACTGTTTGGCATGCCCCGGGGAAATTTAATAAAAGTACCGGCGAAATACTTAAAATAAAATCAGACAAACCTTTACCACCTAAATACCAAGATGTATTTGGAAATACAATACTTGAGCTTGCAAAACTAAACGAAAAAATAGTAGGAATTACGCCAGCAATGCCAACAGGTTCATCTCTTAACATTATGATGAAAGAAATGCCTGAACGTACTTTCGATGTTGGTATAGCAGAACAACATGCTGTAACTTTTTCAGCTGGACTGGCAATTGAGGGAATGATGCCTTTCTGTAATATTTACTCATCATTTATGCAACGTGCTTACGATCAGGTTATTCACGATGTGGCAATACAAAACCTGAATGTTGTTTTTTGTCTCGATAGAGGAGGAATTGTAGGAGAAGATGGAGCTACTCATCACGGAGTATATGATTTGGCTTATATGCGAAGTATTCCTAATATAACCATATCCGCACCAATGAACGAAGAAGAGTTGCGTAATTTAATGTATACAGCACAGCTTGAAAATAAAGGTCCATTTTCAATTCGGTATCCACGTGGACGTGGAGTTATGCCTGAATGGGAAACTCCGTTTAAAGAAATTCCTGTTGGTAAAGGTCGCGAAGTAAAAAAAGGAACTGATGTTGCAATTCTTTCTATTGGGCATGTTGGAAATTATGTAGTTGAAGCAACAAAAGAATTAGAAAAGAAACATATTGATGTTGGTCATTATGATATGCGATTTGTAAAGCCAATTGATGAAGAGTTATTACACCATATTGGTAAAAATTACAAAGCTATTATTACTATTGAAGATGGCACCGTAACAGGAGGTTTTGGAAGTGCCATTCTTGAATTTATGAGTGATCATTCATATAATTTGAAGATAAAAAGATTAGGAGTTCCTGATAAGTTTATTGATCATGGTACTGTTGAGGAATTGCATAAAGAATGTGGTTTTGATGTTGAAGGAATTATTAAAGTAGTTAAGTCGATGATTCGACCTAATTTATTATCAAATGCCGGGTAGTTTTATTTCTTAAAAATTTGGCAATATAAAACTATTCTCTATTTTTGCAATTCAAATTTAAGATCTACCTGCCTGAATGGCGGAATTGGTAGACGCGCTGGTCTCAAACACCAGTGAACGCAAGTTCGTGCCGGTTCGACCCCGGCTTCAGGTACAAAATCCTTAAAAGAACCCTCCTTCAGAGGGTTTTTTTGTATATCTTTATTACCTTATAATGAATAAAAGTATGAGCAAATCAGAATTTAATAAAGATAAGCAGATAGAATACGATAAGCGATACCTTGAAATGGCACGTATTTGGGCAAAAAACTCGTATTGCGAACGCAGACAAGTGGGTGCGATTATTGTAAAAGAAAAAATGATAATTTCTGATGGTTATAATGGAACACCTTCCGGTTTTGAAAATATTTGTGAAGACGACAACCATTTGACCAAACCATATGTTTTACATGCAGAGGCAAATGCAATAACAAAAGTTGCAAAATCCAATAATAGCTCAGCAGATGCAACCTTATATGTTACAACCTCTCCTTGCATGGAGTGCTCCAAGTTAATAATTCAATCAGGGATAAAAAGGGTTGTTTTTTGCGATAAATATCATAACGTGGAAGGTTTGAAATTATTGGAAAGAGCAAACATTGAGATCAATCATATTAAAATAGATTAAATTATGAATGAAAAAATGAATAAAATATATCTCCCATTATTATTTGCAATTGTATTAGCAGGAGGAATTTTACTAGGGAAAGCACTAAATAATAATCCACACGAGAATTATTCTCAGATTTATCAAGTTAATGATAAGTTAGGCAGAGTAGTCGATTATGTAGAAAATCGTTACGTAGATACAGTTTCGCGTGCAAAGCTCGAAGAAGCAGCTATACCGGCAATTCTTGAAGAGTTGGATCCTCATTCAGTTTATATTCCAGCCAAAGAGATGCAAAGCGTTAGCGAAGATATGAGAGGTAATTTTGAGGGAATAGGTGTTGTGTTTAATCATCAAACAGATACAGCTATTATTATTAGTGTAATTACCGGAGGTCCTTCTAACAAAGTTGGTGTATTGGCAGGCGATAGAATTATGAGAGTAAATGATTCATTAATAGCCGGGAAAAATATTCCAAGTAACGATGTAGTTGGAATGCTCAAAGGTGAAAAAGGCACAAAAGTAAAAGTAAGCCTGCTAAGAAACAATGTTCCTGATTTAATCGAAGTGGAAATTATTCGCGACGAAATACCTTTGTATAGTGTTGATGTGTCGTATATGATTGATAGTGAGGTTGGTTATATAAAAATCAATCGTTTTGCTGGAACCACATTCAAAGAATTTGTTGATGGTGCCAAAAAATTGAAAAAGCAGGGACTAAAGAAATTAATACTTGATCTGCGTGGTAATACCGGAGGATACATGGTTGCTGCAACTGATATTGCTGATCAGTTTTTAGAAGAAGGCAAGTTGATAGTTTATACAGAAGGCAAAGCCAGTCCAAAGCAGGAGATATATTCCACAAAAAAAGGTGTATGTAAAGATATAGAATTGGTAATTTTACAGGACGAATTTGCTGCATCGGCAAGCGAAATTCTTGCAGGAGCAATTCAAGACAATGATCGAGGAACAATTATTGGAAGAAGATCATTTGGGAAAGGATTGGTGCAGGAACCTTACCAGTTAAATGACGGATCGGTAATTCGATTAACTATTGCAAGATATTATACGCCTACCGGAAGAAGTATTCAAAAACCATTTTCAGATGATAAGAATGAATATTTCAATGATTTGAATGATCGTTTCCAACATGGTGAATTTTCTGAAGCAGACAGTATTCATTTTTCAGATTCATTAAAATTTAAAACACCTGGAGGAAATATTGTGTATGGAGGAGGAGGAATTATGCCGGACGTTTTTGTTCCATTAGATACAACAGGATTTTCAAGATATTATGCTGAAGTAATAAGAAAAGGTGTTTTGTATAATTTTGCTTTTGAGTATGTTGATAATAACAGGAATTCATTAATAAAATATAAAGATGCGGCTTCAATCAACAATTATCTTGAATCGATTCATATTTTTAAACAGTTTGCAAGTTATGCAGATGAAAAAGGCGTGCCTGATTCAACAAAAGGCTTTGATAGGTCAAAACATCTTGTAAGCACCTTGCTAAAAGCAAATATTGCCCGTAATGTAATTGATAATGATGGGTTTTATCCTATATTTAAAGAGGTTGATACTACTTTAAAAACGGCAATCCAATATTTACAGGAAAGTCATGAATCAGATTAAACTTTTCTATATATTCTCATCAAATCCAAGAATTAGGATTATAGTTTGATCTAATTATAATTATTGGTTATTAAGATATTTAAGGCAATCCGGAAGGGTTGCCTAACTTTTTACTGCTTTATTGAAAATTAAAATGGTAACAGTTGTAATAATTAAAAAATCTTTGTGTCAAAAGCATAGAAATCAAATTAATTAAATTAAAACATAAAAATTATGAAAACACAAAGAATTAAAACAGTAACAATTTTGGCAATTGCATTATTGATGTTCGCAGGTACAAATTTATATGCACAACGTGGAAGAAATTATTCAAATCAGGGTAAAGGTTTTGGGCAAAACCAATCATGTATGATGTTGCCGGATTTAACAGAAGAGCAGCAAAATAAAATAGATGCTCTACGTGTAGGTCACCTGAAAGAAATGAACACTTTCAGAAATCAAATGAATGAGCTAAGAGCAAAAAAACAAACTTTACAAACTAATGATAACGCTGACTTGAAAGAAATTAATTCTGTTATAGACCAAATGACAGAGGTTCATAACAAAATGATGAAAACATCAGCACAGCATCGTCAGGAAGTAAGAAGTCAGTTAACTGATGAGCAAAAAGTGTATTTTGACAGTAGACCGATGAGAGGAAACAGGAATGGTAGAGGTGCTGGACGTGGTGCTGGTACTGGAAGAGGATATGGTCAGGGTAACGGACAAGGTTATAATCAGGCTGCAGGATATGGTAGAGGCTATGGTCGGGGATTAAATCCTTATTGTCCTTATAATACGTCTAATGATTAAATGATCTTTATATAAAAAAAGGGGAAGTGCTTATTTGTCGCTCCCCCTTTTTATTTTACATTCTATTGTCTTATTTTTCAATGTATTCTGAAATATCATTAGCAATTTTTAGGATTTTGTAAATCTCACCATCTTCATTATAAATAGGAGTATACGATTCCATAAATAAAAAGGCATTGTTTTTTATAGAAACTTTTGTTTTTTCCTTTTTCACCATTCCGCTTTTTAAATCTTTCCAGAATTGCTGATATCTTCGTTTTTGCTCTTCAGTAAAATCTACGTTTTCAGAATGATGTGTTCCAATGGCTTCTTTCTGAGAAATCCCAAACAAATTCAAATAAGCATCATTTACAAAAGTAATTTTACCATTTAAATCATATTCGGCTACAAAACTGGTAGAATTAAGAGCATTAATAAAACTTTCCATTTCTGAAGTTTTGCGAGCAGCTTCTTCCTGAGTTGCTTGCAGCTCTTCCATATTCTGGCGCATTTCCTCTTCCTGGGCAGCCATTTCTTCGGCTTGTTGTTGTGTTTTTTCAAGTAGTTGTGAAGTATGTTCACTTACTTTAACAGAGGATAATGTCGATGCAATATTTTGAGCAATTTTTTCCACAAACTCAATCTGGTATGGTTCAAAAGTATTGAATGAGGCAATTTCCAATACTCCAAGGATAACTTCTTCAATCTTTAAAGGAACTATTAAAATACTATTTGGTGTTGCTCCTCCTAATCCTGAAGTAATTGCAATATAATCTTGTGGGATATCAGTAATATAAATAGTTTCTTTTTCTATAGCACATGTTCCAACTAATCCTTCTCCGTGGTGTATCCTTTTTTCATTGAATTTTTTGCGATCAAATGCATAAGTGGCTATGAGATCATAGTAAATATCATTTTGGTCATCTTCATTTTTTAGGAATAAACCTCCCTGATTTGCTTTTAAATAATTTACAGTATTGATTATTATATCAAAAGCAAGTTCTTTTAGATTTTCAGTATTTTTTCTTAAAACATCACCAAATAAAGCAAGTCCTTCGTTTGCCCATTTTCGTTTTTCATCTTCTGTTTTTCTAATATTCTCTTCTTCTTGTGCCTTTTTCAGTTTGTCGCGCATTTCTATAAGCGATTCTCCTAAAATATCTTCTTCACTTAACAACTCAACAGAAGTTTCAAAATTTCCATTTCCAATATCACGGGCAAATTCGGTTTTTTCGATTAATCCGGTTATTGATTTATTAAGAGCCTCGCCCATTACTTCCAATTCATCTCCCGATTTAATTTTCACAAACATTTCTGTGCCGATATGTCCTTTTGAAAGATTTTTAAGAAACTCAGTTATTTTCAATATTGGAATTGTAATGTTGTTTGATATTGTATAAATAATAAAACTTAGAATTAATAAGCCAATAATTCCAACCAATAGTGATATCTTGAAATTCTTGGATGCTTTTGACATTACCTTTCCAATGGGAACTGCTATACCAATAGACCAAGGAGTACCTGTATTTCCAATTTCAATAGGAGCATATACAACATAATACATTGAACCATCTAAACCAATAACAGTATATGAAAGAAATTCCCCATCGGCAATATGTTCCATTACTCCCTGTTCTTTTGACTCTTCAGGAAAAAGCTCTATTACAGTTTTTCCTATAAATTCAGGATTTGGATTTGCCACATAAACGCCATTATTTGACATTAAAAAAGCAATACTATTTTCAAAGGGTTTTACATTTTCTATTATCTCCTGAAATTGACTTAACTGAATATCGACTCCAATTACACCAAGAAAGCGACTGTCTGAGATAATAGGAACAACAATACTTGTTTCATGAATCTCGTTTTCTTTATTTTTTGAGTAAGAATAAAAATATGGATCAAGTATTACTTCTCTTTTAGATTCTTTTGGTTTTTGGTAATAGTCGCCAGAATACACACTTACAGCATTTGATTCAACCGATTCATCGAATTTTATTTCTCCGTTCAGTTTGTAATATAAATGCCCAAAATTACCTATAATACTACTCCCTTTTTCATTTGCATAAAGATGATCAAGATTGTCAATAGAGCTTGGTTCCCATGTACTCCAAATTGCTAAAAAGTCTGGATTTGCTTGCAAAGAACGAATCATTATTTTGCTTATAACATCTCTGCGATTTTCTTCTTTTATATCCTGATATACTTTAAATGTATTTCCTAAGTCCTGAACTGTCGTTAAATAACTTTCAAAATAAACTCTAACATCGTTAGCTGCACCTTTCACATAATTATCAGAGATTTTTATTGCATCGTCAAATGCCATTTGTTTACTTTTAATACTGATAAATCCAATAGCAAAGGCGTAAATTAATACTGTCGTTAATAAAATAAAAAGTAATATTTTATGTCTGATTTTAAGCTTAATCTTCATTTAATTTAATTAAAGAGTTGTAAGTTAACATCTAAAATATAAAGTATACGGGTATGAATAGTTATAGGTTTGCTAAAATATGAATTTTTTTGTTAAAAACTTCAACAAACTAAAACAAGGTAACAAACAGAAATATCCAACATAAGAAATGGAATTTACAGTAATAATTCCTAATCCGGCATTCTAAAATTATAGTTTTGAGATCCTAATATGTATAAAACGCGTGAGAATATTTAATGATTCAGTTTTTTCTTCAATAAACCCCATATGCCCTGATTTTTCAAGACTATGTAATTCAGAATTCAATGGTATATTTATTTTAGGTACAACTGATTTGAAATCAATATAATTGTCTTTTTTACCAACGATATATAAAAAAGGAACCTGTGTTTTCTTAAGAGATTCTGATAAATCCGGCCGATTCATCATTGCATGCAGGTTAGCAATTATTCCTTGTTCAGAGGTTTTTAAAGCAATTTTTTTTGCTGTTTCAATTTCCTTTTGGAAGAGTTGAATATTGTCGTTAGCAAATGCATAGGGTGTATTGAAAGTTGCAATAAGATCTTTTTTACCGTCTTTTACAAGTTCAATCTCCCGTAATCTCTTGTTTATAGTTTCTTTTAAGTCAGCAAAGGGATGTGAGTGGAAAAGAGAAAATCCGGAAAGCATTTCAGGAAAAAGTTTATGAAACATTAAGGTTACATATCCACCCATTGAATGTCCAAGCATGAAACATTTTTTGATATCAAGCTTTTTTAAAGCATAATAAATTGTTTCTGCAAGCATGTTCATTGAATGTTTTTCTGAAAGCAAATCGCTCTTTCCGTGCCCCGGAATATCAAAAGCTATTACTCTGAAACTATTGGACAATTCTATGGAAAAATCATTCCAAATTTCTAAAGACTCAAGATATCCATGTAAAAGAACGATTGGTTTTCCTTTACCTCTATCTGTATAATGGATTTTTTTATTTTTTATAAGCAAGAAAGAACTCATTCTTTCACCCAATGTTTTGCGCTTTCTATGTCAGCAAAAATCTTGGTAATCCAATTACTCCCTTCCATTAGCTGCTCATATTCGCTCGTAACTTCCTTAACATAGTCATCTTGAGTAAGTATGGCAATCTTCATTTCTTTTTTAAATTCAGTCTGAGATTTATCCATGACGCCAATAATTGAAATATCAAACGAAGTTATTTTAAAATCTTCAATATTAAGAAAATCAAAAATTTGATATTGAATACCTTCAAAATTTGCATTACTAATAAGGTAGTTGTTGGCATCAATTAAATCCTGAGCTGAAACTATACCACGAAACTTAACATAAGCACCTCTTTTATCCCAGTTAATATTGAAAGTCATAATTGTATTTTTATGTTTAAAAGAATTTTGTAATGATAATCAAATAAGTAACAATTATATTTTAGTAATAGTTTAATCAACTATTATTTTGACATAAGTTTTTCAATTTCATCAACTTCCTTCGGAATATTTTTCATTAAATCCAAAGGTTTCAATCCCACAACAATATCATTTTCTATTCTGATACCAATGCTTTCTTCAGGAATATAGATTCCAGGTTCGCAGGTTAACACCATTCCATCTTCAAGAACAGTTGTTCTATCGCCTACATCATGAACATCAAGTCCTATAAAATGACAGGTTCCGTGCGGG
Organism: Bacteroidales bacterium; assembly: GCA_030668615.1. Classification (GTDB taxonomy): domain Bacteria; phylum Bacteroidota; class Bacteroidia; order Bacteroidales; family UBA12077; genus UBA12077. The sequence continues at coordinate 15,531 of DAOUTQ010000021.1, forward strand.
TAAAATCTTTTCACCCATGGTTTTTCAGAATCCTGATTGTCAACATCATTTTGTGAGTAAAGCCCAAGTTTAATATGCTCTTCTTGTAGGAGTTTTTCAACTCTTTCATTTATTCGGTTAATAGTAGTGCCAGGAGTAAGCCAGCTTATTGCTTTTTTCATTACTCTTAAAACAGCTTCATAACATTCTTTTTGCCTTGGAGTAAATTTCCCATTAACAGGAACAGTTCTTGTGCAATCAGCCGAGTAATTTGCATATTCAGCTCCAAAATCCATTAACACTAAATCGCCATCAGCACAATTTTTATTATTTTCAATATAATGCAACACACAAGCACTTTTGCCACTGGCAATAATAGGAGCATAAGCATGCCCACTTGCTTTATTCCACAAGAATTCGTGTGTGATTTCTGCTTCTATTTGATATTCTGTAGTTTCAGGCTTAATAAATTCAAGTAAGCGCTGAAATGCCATTCCGGTAATATCGCAAGCTTTTTGCATTAATTCAATCTCTTCAGGTTCTTTTCTTAATCTAAGATTCTTCATTAAAGGAGCAAGTCGCTCAATTTCATGAGCAGGAAAATCGTCTTTAAGGGTTTTAGCAAATCGTTGATCTGCTGAAATTACTTCAGATTTAAATTTGGGATTTTCATTTAAGTTTAGGTAAATACTTTCCGCTTTAATTGCCATCTCACGAAAAACAGATTCAAACTCACTAATATATTTTACGGTTGTAACGCCCGATGCTTTTTGCGCTTCTTCTTTTGTGTATTTATGCCCTTCCCATACTGCAATTTTTTCATTACTTTCAATAATAAAAAGAATTTCACGCAAATTTTTATCCGGATGATTAGGGCAGAGTGTTAATATCGTTTTTTCCTGATCAATTCCTGATAAGTAAAATAAATCGGAACTTTGGCGAAAAGTAAAATATTGGTCACCGTTGCGCGGCATTTGATCATTTGAATTAATAAGTGCAAGTGAATTAGGTTGTAAATATTTTATTAGTTTCTTCCTGTTTTTAACAAATAATGAGCTGCTTAGCTGTGTGTATTTCATAACTTAGAACAGTTTTAAATTATCTCGATTGTGTTTCTAAACATTGTATTTGATTAGATTTGAAAATATATTTGTGTGTAAACATATACATGTTTCAAATTATAATTGCAAGTTATAAATAATGTTCTACAAAAATTAAATTCTATGAGCAAATTTTTCACTTCATCTATTGGACAAAAATTCTTCATGAGTATTACAGGTGTTTTTCTCATGTTATTTTTAATGGTCCATTTAACAATAAATTCTTTATTGCTTTTTGGCGATGGTACTTTATTTAACGAAGCTGCAAATTTCATGAGTGGCAATCCGTTAATGAAAGTTATTGAACCTGTTTTAGCATTAGGATTTATTTTGCATATAATTTATGCAGGTTACATTACACTAAAAAACCAAATGGCAAGGCCACAAAAGTATAAAGTGGCAATTAAGGCAAAAGCTTCCTGGGCTTCCAAAAATATGTATATTCTTGGAGGTTTAGTATTGATTTTTCTTGTTATTCATTTGGCGAATTTTTTCTGGAAGATTAAATTCGGAACCGTACCTATAATTTCATATGATGGAGGACAAACAGAACTTCATGATGTTTACGGACTTGTTGCCGGAGTTTTCAAAGTATGGTGGTGGTATGATGCTCTGTATATTGCCGGAGCAATATTCCTGTTTCTACATCTCACACATGGTTTTTGGTCTGCATTCCAAACTATTGGATGGGATAATGAAAAATGGGTTAGCAGACTTAAGGTAATAGCTTATATATATGCAACTATTGTTGCAGGTGGATTTGCTTTTATCCCATTGTATTTTTTAATAAAATACATTGTGTAATTTAATTAATCGAATAAAAATAGTAATATATACACTATGAGTAAATTAGACGCTAAAATACCAGAAGGTCCATTAGCTGAAAAGTGGGCAAAATATAAAGCTACGCAAAAACTGGTTAGCCCAAACAATAGAAAGAAATTGGATATTATTGTTGTAGGAACCGGTATTGCAGGATCACCTGCTGCTGCTTCATTAGCAGAAATGGGTTATAATGTTAAAGTTTTTTGCTTTCAGGATTCCGCTCGTCGTGCGCACTCTGTAGCTGCACAAGGTGGAATTAATGCTTCGAGAAATAATAAAAACGATGGCGACAGTGTTTATCGTTTATTTTATGATATGATTAAAGGAGGCGATTATCGTGCTCGCGAAGCAAATGTATATCGTGCTGCAGAAGTAAGTAGCGATATCATTGACCAACTAACAGCACAGGGAGTTCCTTTTGCACGTGAGTATGGTGGAACCTTAGCTAATAGAACATTTGGAGGCGTTCAGGTTTCTCGAACAAATTATGCACAGGGACAAACAGGACAACAAGTACTTCTTGGAGGTTATTCTGCACTTAAACGTCAGGTTGCTTTAGGTAAAGCTACAATGTATAGTCGCCAACAAATGCTTGATATTGTTGTTATTGATGGTAAAGCACGTGGTATAATAACACGTAATCTTATAACTGGTGAAATTGAACGTCATGCTGCACATGCTGTTGTGTTAGCTACTGGTGGATATGGAACAATTTATTATCTATCAACATTAGCAGTACAATCAAATGGCTCTGCAGCAATGGCTGCGTATAGAAAAGGTGCATTTTTTGGAAATCCAAGTTTTATCCAAATTCACCCAACTTGTATTCCAGTATTAAACGAATATCAGTCAAAATTGACTTTAATGTCTGAATCATTAAGGAACGATGGTCGAATTTGGGTGCCAAAAGCTGAAGGAGATAAACGCAAACCAAAAGATATTCCAGACGAAGAGCGTGATTATTTCTTAGAACGTCGTTATCCTGCATTTGGGAACTTAGTTCCTCGTGATGTTGCATCACGTGCAGCAAAAGAACGTTGCGATAATGGTTTTGGTGTAGGGAAAACTGGTTTAGCAGTTTATCTCGATTTTAGAGATGCGTTAGCGAAACAAGGTAAAAAAGTAATTAAAGGTAAATATGGAAACCTTTTCGCTATGTACGAAAAAATTACTGGTGAAGTTCCCTACGAAACTCCAATGATGATTTATCCTGCAGGACACTACACAATGGGCGGACTTTGGGTTGATTATAATTTACAAACTACTATCCCAGGATTATTTGCAATTGGCGAAGCTAATTTCTCTGAGCATGGTGCAAACAGACTTGGTGCAAGTGCTTTGATGCAAGGTGCTGGCGATGGTTATTTCATAGCGCCTTATACAGTTAGTAATTATCTTGCTGATGAAATTTCAACAAAAGTTCCATCAACAGATTCACAAGAGTTTATTGAAGCTGAGAAAGACGCAAAAGCGGTACTTGATAAGTTTTTAAATATAAAAGGGACACAAACAGCAACTTCATTCCATAAACGATTAGGACAAATAATGTGGACCCATTCAGGGATGCAGCGTAACGAAGAAGGATTAAAGAAAGCTTTAATGGAAATTGCAGATCTTAAAAAGGAATTTTGGAGCGACCTAATAATTCCGGGAACAGCAAATGAAATTAATCAGGAGCTTGAAAAAGCATCTAGGGTGGCAGATTTCATTGATTTAGCAATTTTAATTGTTAATGATGCATTGAACAGAAAAGAATCTTGCGGTGCTCATTTCCGTGAAGAAAGTCGAACTGAAGGTGGTGAAGCAATGCGTATCGATGATAAATATTCGTTTGTTGCTGCATGGGAATATCAAGGTATTGATAAAGAGCCAAAGCTTCATAAAGAAGATCTTAAGTTCGAAAATGTTGAGGTTAAAGTTAGAAGTTATAAGTAGTAATTTATTAAGTAGATATTATGAAAATAAAACTAAATATTTGGAAACAAGCGAATGCTAAAGCCAAAGGAAAATTTGAAAAATATGAATTGGATGGCGTTGATGCAGAAATGTCATTCCTTGAAATGTTAGATTCGTTAAACGAGAAATTAATAAAAGAAGGAAAAGAGCCTGTTGCATACGAACACGACTGTCATGAAGCTATTTGTGGCTGTTGTAGTTTATACATTAATGGACATCCTCACGGACCAGGAAAAGAAACTGCTACATGTCAGGTTCATATGAGATCATTTAAAGATGGTGATACAATTACAGTTGAACCTTGGAGAGCAAAAAGCTTCCCTGTTTTAAAAGATTTAATGACAGATCGTAATGCATTTGATAAGCTAATGTCTGCAGGTGGATTTGTTTCTATCGATGCAGGACAAGCTCCTGATGCAAATGCAAATTTAGTTGGTAAAATAGATGCAGACAAAGCTTTTGATGCTGCAGCGTGTATCGGTTGTGGTGCATGTGTTGCTGCTTGTAAGAATTCTTCAGCTACATTATTTGTTGCCGCAAAGGTTTCGCAGTTAGCATTGTTACCACAAGGTAAAGTTGAAGCAAAACGAAGAGCTTTAAATATGGTTGCAAAAATGGATGAACTTGGTTTTGGTAGTTGTACAAATACTGGTGCATGTGAAGCTGAATGTCCAAAGGGAATTGGAATTGATTTTATTGCAAAACTAAATCGAGAGTATTTGTGTGCTTCTTTCTCTGAATCAGAATAATTGATTATAAGTGTCATTCCTGCGAAGGCAGGAATCTCTTTATGCATAAAGATTCCAGAATTTTGTTTCACTTCATCCGGAATGACTTATAAAACAAAAAAGCCCGAAGAAATTTCTTCGGGCTTTTTATTTGATTATTGAAATTTTATGATTTCATTGTCTCTTCAACTTCTTCAACGGTAATTGGAATTCTTTTTCCGATCATTTGTGAACCTGTTTCTGTTACTAAAAGATCATCTTCTAATCTAATTCCTCCAAAATCAACATATTCATCAAGAACTTTATCAAAGTTGATATACTTTGCATTGATCTTTTCGGCTTTCCATTTTTTTACTAAATCAGGAATAAAGTAAATTCCAGGTTCGGTTGTAAGAACAAATCCTTTTTGTAATCTACGACCAAGTCTTAATCCGCGTAAACCAAATTGAGTTGCACGTTTAAACTCACTGTCATAACCAACATAATCTTCACCTAAATTTTCCATATCATGAACATCAAGTCCCATCATATGACCTAGTCCATGAGGCATAAACATAGCATGCGCTCCTTCACGAACTGCATCTTCCGGATTTCCTTTCATAATACCAAGACTCGTTAGTCCTTCAGCAATAATTCTGGCTGATTCTAAATGAATATCTCTATATGGTATTCCAGGTTTTATTAACGAAATAGCATGATCATTTGCTGCTAAAACTATGTTGTAAATGTCTTTCTGTTTTTGTGTGAATTTTCCTCCTACAGGAACAGTTCTTGTATTATCACTGGCATAATGCAAAGGAGTTTCTGCACCTGTATCAGTTAACATCAGTTTTCCTTCCTGCAACATATTCCCATGATAATGATTATGCAACGTCTCTCCGTTTTGTGACAAAATTATTGGGAAAGAAAGTGCTCCGCCATGCGCTAAAGCAATACCTTCAACAGTACCTGCAATTTCCTGTTCATAAACTCCTGGTTTTGCCATTTTCATTGCAGTCGTATGCATTTTATAACCAATAGCAGAAGCTTTTATTAATTCTTCAATTTCGTATTTATCTTTTATTGATCTAAGATCTACAACTGCCTTAATCAATTCAACAGAAATAAAATCTTCAGTTTCTGTCTGATGGATTTCCATTAAATTACTAAATTGGATAACGGTATCTCCACGATAAAATGGTAAAATATGTATGTTTCTGTTTTGATTTTTTGCGTTACGCAAGTAATTTGCTAATTGATCAAAAGCTTCTGTGTTTTCAACACCAATATTAGCAGCAAGCTCCTTAATTTTAGGCTGAGGACCCATCCAGATAATATCATCAATACTAAAATCATTTCCGAATAAATATTCTTTCCCTGAATCAAGATCTATTATACCGGCCAGATTAGGAATATCTAATCCAAAGAAATAAAGAAAAGAGCTGTCTTGTCGAAAGTGATAAGCATTATCTTTATAATTGAATGCTGATTCAGTATTTCCTAATAACAGAACAAGTCCCCCTTTAAGCTTTTCTTTTAATTTGTTTCTTCGTTCAATGTAAACTTCTTTCTTAAACATGATATATTATTTTTTTGAAATTTAAAATTATAATAAATTTTTATCTGTAACAAAAAATAGATAAGCAAAGCTCTGCTTTTTTTAACAAATAAAAAACAGATTAAATGAAATAATGTTGTAGTAAAAAAACAAATCAGGAACATATGTCTGTAAAGAGTTATATTTTATTGCTGAAAAGTACATCTGATGTTTGATTCCGAATGTTATGGCATTAAACTACTAATAATCAAATAGAATTAATAAAACATTAATATGCGAATACGCTTGCATGTTTCATATAAATTGCTATATTCGCACTTTACTAACATGTTGTTAACAATCTTATCTAAAACTTTTTATTATGCCTTATAGAAGATTGCCTAATACAGATAGTTCAAGATTGAAAGCGTTAAAAAATGCATTGCAAAAAGGAAAAGACTTAACCCCAATGGATCTGGCTTTTAAACAGAGTACTTTTCAAAGTGTAAGATCATTTCTACCAAAGTGGGAAAAAGCAATTACAGAGCATAAAACAACATATGATATACAGATAAAAAATAATAAGGAATATCAAAAAAGACTTAAAAAAGCCAAACTTTATATTTCTCATTTCATTCAGGTTGTAAACATGGCAATTATAAGAGGGGAAATTCAACCTTCGATAAGAGTTTATTTTGGTATTGAAGATGATAACAGCAAATTACCAAATTTGAATACAGAATCAGATGTTATTGAATGGGGAAAAAACCTGATTGAAGGTGAAACAAAAAGAAGAATGAAAGGTTATTCTTCTGTTACAAATCCTACAATAGCAGTTGTAAAAGTACATTATGATAATTATATGGAAGCATATAAATTTCAGAAGATGCTTCAAAAAAACCATAATAGAGCTTTGAATAATCTGGCTGATTTACGCGATGAAGCTGATAATATTGTTTTAAATGTATGGAACGAAGTTGAAGAAAATTACGGTGAACTGCCCGAAGATTTAAAACGTGAAAAAGCTCAGGAGTATGGTTTAATATACGTTTATCGTAAAAATGAAATTGGACGTATTAGCTTATTTAAAGATAACGAATCCAGAATTTTTAATCTATAGCGACTTTTTTGTGATCTTTATAAAACAAATAAAGGAGTGGAATTACAAATACCAGTCCTATAATTAAATATATAAAAGAATCATTAGTGGCGCCAAAACTCTCTACTTCTTTACTCATTTCGTCTGCATATAAATAGTAAATAATAATGGCAGTAGCATTATTAACAAAGTGCCCTAAAATCGGAACCCAGATTGAGCCACTCCAGTAAAAAAGATATCCTAATAGAATTCCAAGCACTAATCGCGGAAGAAAACCATAAAACTGCATATGCATGGCACTAAACAAAGTTGCTGCGATGATAATTCCCCAATGAATATTTTTTGTCCATTCGGCAAAAAGACGTTGAAAAACACCTCTAAAAATGAGTTCTTCTCCAATTGATGGTAAAATGCCTATCATAACAATATTAAATAAAAGAGCGCTAAAGGAATCCATTCGCAAAAAAGCTTCAGTCAATGCTTGAGCACCCATTTCTTTTTCTTTCATCCAGCTTTCAATACCTTTTAACCAATCGGGGAATTGCATACCTTCGTTTATAACATTTAGAGAATTTATTACCGGAATAGAAGCTAATAAAATAATTATGGTTAATGTAACAGGTCGGATTGAAACAGAATTGAACTTTAAATATTTAAAAAAGTCAGAATTAAATAAATATGCAATAATAAATGCAGGAACGATAAATAAACCAATGGCCTGTATAGTTTGTAAATATTTTAAAAAACTAAGATTATCAGGATCATTATAATTAGACAGAACATTTGTGAGATTTGAAATGTTAATTTGAAAAATAGGTATAGCAATTAAAAAACCAATAATAAAAGTTAAAAGAAAGGTTACTAATATTATAAACAATGAAAATATAATTTTAGAAAATGGATGTGCTGTTGCTAAGGAATTTCTCATTACAAAAAGAATTGATTAAAAATATATAAATTTGCGCTTAAATTTAATCAATTAATTACAAATTGGTAAAAATAGGAAACATAGAACTGGGAGATAAGCCTCTTTTTTTGGCTCCAATGGAAGATGTTACAGATCCGTCGTTCAGGTATTTGTGCAAGCATTATGGGGCAGATGTAGTTTATACTGAGTTTGTTGCCTCCGAAGGATTGATCCGAGACTGTAAAAAGAGTTATAAAAAGCTTCAGTTGTTCGATTATGAAAGGCCAGCAGCTATTCAACTTTATGGACATCAGGTTGATTCAATGGTTGAGGCGGCAAAAATGGCTGAAGAAGCAAAACCTGATTTTATTGATTTGAATTATGGTTGTCCGGTAAAAAAGATTGCCAAACGAGGAGCAGGAGCGGGAATGTTACAAAATATTCCATTAATGCTCGAAATGACCAAAGCAATTGTTGATGCAGTTAAAACTCCTGTTACGGTAAAAACTCGTTTAGGCTGGGATGACGATTCTAAAATAATTGTTGATTTAGCAGAACAACTTCAGGATACAGGTATTCATATGTTAGCAATTCATGGTCGAACCCGTCAGCAAATGTATAAAGGAGAAGCCGACTGGACTTTAATTGGTGATGTAAAGAATAATCCGCGAATGAAAATCCCAATTATTGGAAACGGCGATATTAAAGATGCAGAATCAGCAAAACTTGCTTTCGATAAATATGGTGTTGACGGAATAATGATTGGTCGTGCTACGGTTGGTCGTCCATGGATTTTTAAAGAGATAAAAGATTATCTTGAAAAAGGTGAAATTATGAAACCTTTAACCATAAAAGAAAAGGTTGAGCTTGCAAAACTTCATCTCGAAAAATCAATTGAATGGAAAGGTGAACCTCGCGGAATATTTGAAATCAGAAGGCACTTATCTAACTATTTTAAAGGCTTGCCGCATTTTAAAGAAACTCGAATGAAACTGGTTACACTGCTTGACGTTCCTGAATTAATAAAAACCTTAGACGGAATTTCCGAACAATATGGTGATATGGACGATAGCCAGCAAGATGATGATTACTCATATTTTCAGTATTAAATTCCAATAAAACTTTACTCTATAAAACTTTTCTCGTAACTTGTATAGACTTTAAGTTTATATACAATGAAGACTTTCAGAAATATTATATTATTAATAGTTGTCTTTTTTTGTGTAAATTTCTCTGCACAAGCAGGTTCTTCTGAAGTTCAAGAGGGTCATATGTCGCTCCCATATGAGATTGGAATTTCAAATGGAATAGTTTATAGTTTTTCCGAAGAACAATTTGCATATGGATTACATATTTATTTTATTAAAAAATTTGGTGTCTCAAAAAAACTGGGAATAGGTGCAGGATATGAAGTTATATTCAATGAGGAAGAACATAATACTGTATGTGTTCTATTACATTATATGCCACTTAAACATATTTCAGTTAATATAGCTCCAGGTTTAGTATTTTTAGAATCAGAACCAAATAAATCAAGATTTGCACTGCATACAGAAATATTATATGAGTTTGAAATAGGAATCTTTCAGATTGGACCATCGATAGGAGCTGCTTTTAATCCTGAAGATTTTCACGCATCAGTAGGCGTACATTTAGCTGTAGGATTTTAGCTGTTAAAGTTTTAACATTTCTTGTATATTGCATTTAAATAATTCTGAAATTAATTCCAAAAATCATGAAACTTATAATTACATTTTTATTTGTTGGATTTCTACACTGTTTTGCAAATTCTCAAGATGAAATAATAAAATTATCTGAACCAAAATTAAAAGGCTCTATTTCGGTTGAAGAAACTATGCTTAATAGACGATCTGTGCGTGATTTTAAATCTGATGCATTAAGTTTAGAACAAGTTTCTCAAATACTTTGGGCTGCATACGGAATTACAAAAGAAATGAATACTCCTTCAACAGTTCGAGGGGGTTTAAAAACGGCACCATCGGCAGGTGCCAGATATCCATTGGAAATTTATGTTGTGGTTGGTAATGTGAATGGACTAGGAAAAGGGATTTATAAATTTTTACCTGAAGGCCACCTTTTGATGAAAACTTATGATCAGGATGTTCGAAAGGAATTAGCCGAAGCTGCTTTAGACCAGGAATTTATTGAGCAAGCTCCAATTAGTTTGTTTTATTCAGCTGTGTATTCCAGAACAACAAGCAAATATCGACAACGTGGACGAGACCGTTACGTATGCATGGACCTTGGCCATTCTGCTGAAAATGTATGTTTACAAGTTGTAGCAATGGGATTGGGAACATGTGCTGTAGGAGCATTCGAAGATAGAATAGTTCGAAATGTAATAATGATTCCTGATGAAGAAGAACCACTTTATATTATGCCAATAGGTTATCCTGTAGGAGAGAGTTTATTAAAAAGTAAATAAAGAATAAAAATCTTAATACTTGGCACTAAAAATTCTATATTCTGTAGAGAATAGTATCTTTGAGAAATATGGCGACATGGATGACAGTCAGCAGGCTGATGATTATTCTTACTTTCGATATTAATTCCAGATTTTAAAATTTTTTATTTAACTTGTTTTTTTGTTATTGACCCAAAAATAGATACGATGAATTTCAAAATTGTTCTGCTTATGTTATTTATAATAGTAACGTTAAATCTTTCAGCTCAACACACAGATGAGCATCATCACGAAGAGCATCATCCGAAATATGAATTAGGACTTTCAAACGGGATCGTTTACAATTTAACTGAAAAAGAAATAGCTTATGGTTTGCACACACATTTTATTAAAACAATAAGTAGAACGAATAAATTGGGAATAGGATTGGGGTATGAAAGAATTTTTGATGATCATAAACATAATGCAGTGAGCATAATTATTCTGTATTGACCAATTGAACATTTTTCGGTTAATTTAGCTCCAGGAGTTTCCTGGCTTGCGACTGAAAAAAATTCTGCAAAACCGTCCATACATATCGAGGGTTTATATGAATGGGAATTTGGTAATTTCCATTTAGGCCCGCTTTTAGGAATTGCATTTAACTCAGAAGATTTTCATGCTTCTTTTGGTTTACATTGTGCTGTTGGATTTTAATCTAATTATCATGCTGATAATTAAAATTTTGCTTAAATTAGATACTTAAATTTCCCGGGCATGAAAAAGCTTTGGCATAAAATATCCAATATAGGTCTTGAAAAGGATTCAGATCCTTTGTTTAGTCGAGAGAAAATGATTTTTAATAGAATCATATTTCTCTTAATACTTACTTTTATTGTTATTTTACCGTTGGATATCATCGAGAATCTTCAAAGAAAGAGTGATATTGTTGGTATTTCAACTATTCGCATTCTGATTATTATCATTTTACTTTTTGCTCACTTTATACTGAATCATTTTAAGTTTTTCAGGTTTTCTAAAATCTTTTTAGCAATTCATATTCCTTTCTTTCTGATTGTATTTCCAACATTATTGGGGAATGTAACTGATGAGTATTTTTTATGGTATCCATTTGTACCAGCAGCTATTTCAATTCTTCCTCACTTCATTTTTAATTATAAAAAGGAACGAGGGATTTTATTATTTATATTATTTTACTATTTAATATTAGCCGCGTTTATTGATCATTTGCTATTTATTTTCAATACCGGAGATTTAACAATCATCCCGATCATTGATAAACATTATTTTATTTTCAAGGCGTCAAATTTTATATTTTTTGGATTTATTAATATTTCGTTATTTTATTTATTCAATACAAATAAGAAATACGAAGGCTTGCTGCTTGATGCTAATCAAAGGCTGAAGCTTCAACAGGAAGAGTTAAAAAGCCAGAATGAAGAATTATTTGCTCAAAGAGAAAAATTGAATTATAAGAATCTGGAACTTGAAACTATTTTAAATAAACTGAAAGAAACTCAAGCTCATTTGATTCAGTCTGAAAAAATGGCATCTTTAGGAACTTTAATTTCAGGAATCGCCCACGAAATAAATAATCCGCTAAATTATATAAATGGAAATTTAGAAGGATTAAGTATGATACTTGATGATTGTATTTATAAAGCAGACTCAAAATCGGAAAAAGAAAAAAATGAATTCGAATTAGATATAAAACAGATGCTCTCGGATATTAACCTGGGAGTTGATAAAGTTACAGGTATTGTAAGTAGTTTAATGACATTTTCTTATCGTGAGAAATCTGTAGTTTCAAAAGGGGATATAAATAAAATCATAGATTCAACATTACGAATTATCCGATATAAGATTCCGGAAATGATAAAAGTTGAAAAGGATTTTGGAATTTTACCTCAGGTGAATTGTTATCAGGATAAAATTCACCAGGTATTATTAAGTATTTTCGAAAATGCATTAGACGCAATTTCAGAAAAACCAAAATGGAATAATGAAAAGATCATCTTAAAAACTTCTTTAATAAAGAATAAAAAATCAGATTTTGCTCAGATCTGCATTTCAAATACTGGTCCTGCAATTCCTGATGAGGTTTTGGATAGCATTTTTGATCCGTTCTTTACAACTAAAGATCCTGATAAAGGAACGGGTCTTGGACTTTCAATAGCATACAAATTAGTTGAGGAGCACCAGGGAGAGTTTACTGTTCAAAACAAGGATAACCTGGTTGAGTTTTGTATTCAGATTCCTGTTTAGATGCAAGTTATTTGATGTAATAAACATCCAATGTTTTAAAACTTCACATATTTTTGCAATAAAAACAAGATTTAAGTAAAAAGCTACAAGTTGTGAATAGTTTCCTTTTCGCGCAACCATTTTATTCAGGCTTTCATCTTTGTAATATACATGTTTTAAAAATAATTAAGATGAAAAATATTATGAATTACTTGATTATATTATTGGTTTTAACATTCGTATCATGCGAAAAGGATGATAACGGCCCTGATTATCCAACTGAAGAAAAAGAAATAGTTCTTTCGGCGCACTCTAAGAATATGGTAGAATCCGATAATCAGTTTGGAATCGAAATATTCAAACGAATGCTAAATGCTGACAAAGGCAAGAACCTGATGATTTCTCCTTTAAGCATATCACAAGCCTTATTAATGACTTACAATGGAGCTGATGGTGATACTAAAAAAGCCTTTGAAGAAACATTATTTTTAAGCGATCTTACAATTGATGAAGTTAATCAATCTGCTCAGGAATTGGTATTAGCCTTGCTTGAAGTTGATCCGGGCGTAATCATCGATATTGCAAACTCAATTTGGTATCGTGATGGATATACAATAAAGCCTGAGTTTATTAAAGTAAATGAAGATTATTATAATGCAGAAGTACAACAATTGATTTTTAATGATGAGGCAGTGGATATCATAAATGCCTGG
>DAOUTQ010000137.1 GCA_030668615.1 Bacteroidales bacterium
ATAAGCATTTTTTGAATCGTCTACTTCATTGTATACTTTCTCATTTTCAACAATAGGTAGATCCTGTATTTGTAAATTGTTTAGCTCTTTACATAAATAGTCTGGTAAAAATAGGCTTTCAAATTTGTTAATATTTCTATCTATTTTATAGCCCATTATCAGGCTCATGCCAAATTTTACCCATAACTTATCATTTAAAAATTCATTTAGCTGATCTCTGTATGATTTTTGAGTTATAGTATTATCAAAATTGGTTTCTACATTTTCAAGTATAAGATCACGTATTTCTGAAGTGCAGTTTTTGCCAACAAAACTATAATAGTAGTATCTGTTTTCAGGTCTGTAAAGATATTCTAATCTGTTAATTATTTTACTTTTACTTTCGTTGGTAAGATTTAGCTTTTGTTCTATAATCTGTCTGTTTTCTTCAAAATAACTGGTGTAAAAATGATATGTTTGATGAACACCTAACTTGTATTTTAATTTACCTTTTACAAATTTCCCATAAAAATTAGGAGTATTGAAATCAAAAAGCCCAAAATTATAAACCATATCAATTCCTGCCTCTTTGTCAACAACTCTTATAGCACTATGTCCCCAAGCTGTAAATATTTCAGCGCCGCTTGAACAGGTTAAAAGACTTATTTCGATTTCACTTTTTGGATAAACATATTTTAATCCTGCAAACAAGAATATTATCAGGATTATTAAGTTTTTATTCAATTTTAATAGTTGAATCATACATTTTAATGCTTCAATATTCCAAGAGGATCAATGAAATCTATTACAGAGCTTGTTTCTTTTTTCGCAGCTTGCGAAGTAATGGTCATAACCGGCACTTTAGAATAATTAATTATTCTATGAGCAAATGCGCCTATATAGTTATCAAAACGATATTTTTCTTTATGCGTCATTAGTACAATTAAATCAGAATTTATTTCTTCTGAATATTCCAATATATCCATATAAGCATAAGGCTTAAGTTTTTTAATAAGCTTTATTTTATAATTAATATTATTTTCTTTTAGTGTTTTCTCAAGTTTGCCAACCTTTTTCTTGATTCTAAAATTACGAGTACCAAAACCTGGGAAAAGTACCGATATAAAATGTAGGGTTGCATTTGAATGCTTATTAAATGCTATTGCTGATAATATTTGTCTGTCAGTATCTTCAGATAAATCTATAGGAACAATAATATTGCTTATTTCTGTATCGATTTTATTTTTTATAGTTATTACTGGACATTTTGACTCTGTTATTACATGTGTTACCGTAGAACCAATAATTTTATTTTCTTTTTCTTCTTTATGTTTATCGCATAAAACAATAAGTCCCGTATTTGGTAATAATGAATATTTTAATATTTCCTCATGAATACGACCAAAAAGAACTTTTGATTCAAATTCAATTTCAGGATATTGATCTGCTATTTTTTTAAGGTTTTCGATTGATAACTGAGTGATATTCTCTTTTGTTTCTTTTGTAAGAACCAATTTACTCCACCAATCTGTAACTTCAATTACGTTAATTAAATGAATTTTACTCTGAAATAATTTTGCCAAAAAAACAGCTTCTTCAAGAGAGTTTTCTGAATCGCTAGAGAAATTTACTGGAACTATTATATCCTTTTTAAATTCTTTCATACGTAATTTAATTATGGTTTTATTTAAAATATTCCTTTGATAAAATGCCATGTAATATATATTGATGCTGCTAATTTTAGTCCAACACCCATTAAAAAACCAAAGAAAGCTCCTAATCCAGCTTTAAATGCATCGTTATTATTCGCTCCTTTTATTGACTCACCAATTATTGCACCAACAAGTGGACCAAATATAAGGCCAAGTGGTCCAAGAAAAATCATTCCTATAATCATTCCGATTGTAGCACCCCACATTCCGGCCTTTGTTCCTCCAAACTTTTTGGTACCCCAAATAGGAACAACATAATCCAGAACAGTTACAACTGTTGCTATTAATGCTAAAATCAAAAGAAAGTTGGTTGTGTATTCACCTTCGCCAAATTTGGTAAAATGTAACACAAGTAATCCTAAAAAACTTAAAGGAGGACCAGGGATAATTGGTAAAACACATCCTAAAAGGCCAACAAGTATTAGTATTATCGCTAGTGCCAATAAAAAATAATCCATAATAGTTTAATAATAATTCGAAGTTAAAAATATAAATTAATATGATTTATAAAAAGAAGCTTGATAAGAATTCTCAGTTTTTAGGAAAGATTCTTATGTTGTACTGATTTAAGATGCGAAATATTTGACTTTACATTACAGCCAGAAGAACAACCACAACTGTTTTGCGGCTTCTTTCCAAAAACCTTAATAAAACTATAGATAGTATAGCCGATAGAAATTAATATTATTAGAAAAACGATTATTTCTTGCATTGAATATTATTTAAATTATTAACGACCCAATCTGGTATATTAATAAAGACATAAACCAAGCCAAAAATGTTGTGTATAACATCGTAAAAACTGCCCATTTCCAATGTCCTGACTCTTTGCTTATGGCTACAATCGAAGCTATGCATGGGAAGTATAGGAGAATGAAAACTAAAAATCCAAATGCAACAAGAGGTGTAAATCGATTGTTTCCATCTTCATCTTTTTCATTTTGTAATCTACTAACTAAATTATTCCCTCCTTCATTTTCATCTGCCTGATAAAGAACTCCCATTGTGCTAACTACAATTTCTTTTGCTGCTACACCCGACAAAATACTTACACTCATTTTCCAATCAAATCCAAGTGGTCGCATAACTGGCTCAATAAACTTTCCTATTTTTCCAATATAAGATTTTGCTTGTTGTTCGTTGTGTTTTTGAGACAATAAATTATCAATTAATTCACTCTTATTCGTAGGATTTTCTTTTTCAATCTTATTTATCTCTTGCTCATAATTAACTGAATAATCTATGTTTTTTGGATAATAACCGAGTGCCCATATTAATATTGATGCTATAAGAATTACACCACCCATTTTTTGTAAATATTGCGCTCCTTTATGCCACATATGACGTGAAGTATTGCGTAAAGTAGGAATTCGATAGGGTGGAAGCTCCATTACAAAAGGAATCTCTTTCGATTTGAAGATAGTCTTTTTAAAGATTATTGCAACAATAGCTGCAACTGCAATTCCAATCAGATAAATAGAAAATAAAACAAGTCCGGGGCGTTTAGTGAAAAAAGCTGAAATTATTAAAACATAAACAGGTAAGCGGGCACTACATGACATAAATGGATTTATAAGCATTGTAAGAAGCCTGTTTTGTCTGTTTTCAATAGTTCGTGTTGACATGATTGCCGGAACATTGCAACCAAATCCCATAATTAGTGGAATAAAGGATCGTCCGTGTAAACCAATTTTATGCATTATTCGGTCCATAATAAATGCTGCACGAGCCATATAGCCTGTATCTTCCATCAAAGAAATAAAGAAGAATAGTATTAGAATATTTGGAAGAAAAATTATTACACCACCAACACCACCAATTACTCCATTTACAAGTAAATCTTTAAGCGGTCCATCGGTCATAACACTGCTTATTGATTCGCTTAGTAAGCTAACCAGCGAATCTATCCATTCCATTGGATATTGGCCTAACGAAAATGTTGACTGAAACATAAGCCATAGAAAGAAAATGAAAAAAGGAAAACCAAGATATTTATGAGTAAGAAATCGATCAATTTTTTCTGTTTTTCTTCTTCTTGTATTTACATTACCCTTATATGTTTCCTTTAGTGCACCAGCTATAAAACCGTATTTTGCATCTGTAATAATAGTTTCACTATCTTCAGTAATTAAAGATTCAAGCTTTTTTATTTCTTTTTCAGATGTTTGTTTAATATCTTCATAATTACCCCATTTGGATAATGTGAAATTTGCAGACGCATCTTTTTCTAAAAGCTTGATTGCATAAAATCTTGAGGAAACAATATCAGTTAGTTTCTTATTTTCCCATATCTGATCTTGTATATTTAGAATTGATTTTTCAACATCTTTTCCGTAATTAATATGAATATGTCTGACCGTTGGGTCATTATCTTCATAAACATCAATTACTTTATTAAATAGATCGTTTACTCCAAATCCTTTTGATCCAATTGTTGGAATTATTGGTATCCCAATCATTTTACCAAGCGATTCGAAATCAAATTCATCTCCTTTTTTTCTTAGTTCATCATACATGTTTAAAGCAATTATTACTTTAATATCCATGTCGATTAACTGTGTTGTAAGGTATAAATTCCTTTCTAAATTAGAAGCATCAACCACATTTATTACAACATCTGGCATTTCGCCAAAAATGTATTTTCTTACATGTAATTCTTCTGGAGAATATGTTGAAAGTGAATAAGTTCCTGGTAGATCAGTAATGTTCAATAAATAATCACTGAATTTATATTTTGCACTTTTTGAATCTACGGTAACTCCGCTATAGTTTCCAACATGTTCTTTTGAGTTGGAAGCAAAATTAAAAATAGAAGTTTTTCCTGAATTTGGGTTTCCTACAAGAGCAACCTGAATTTCTTTTCCTTTTTTATGTGCTGATGTTTTTAATATTTCTTCGGTTATTACTCCGTTATATTTATTGATTTCAAGTTTTTTAGCTTCTTCTTGTGTTATAACCTCAATAAGTGAAGCTTCGCTTCTTCTAAGAGAAACTTCATAACCCATAATTCTATATTCTACAGGATCCTTTAACGGAGCGTTTTTTACAACAGTAACTTTTTTACCTTTTACGAATCCCATTTCGGTGATCCGTTTACGAAATGCTCCACGGCCACGAACTTTTATTATATATCCTTCTTGATTATCTTTTAGTTGTGATAGTTTCATACTGTAATAAACACAAATTTTATATTTTTAATGGCTCAAAAATAGTCTTATTAATATTTTCAAACAATACCATCAATTGGGTATTTTAATAACATAAATTTAAAAGCTTTGTTTCAAAAAAGAAGAGAATAATATTTAAAATAGATAGTTTAGAAGGTAAATAAAAGAATTTTATTATAACATTAGAAAATAGTAAAAAGTAGATATGAAAAAATATATGTAATAGGATAAAAAGAAAAAAGCTGACAAATTTGTCAGCTTTTAATTTTTATTCGGTTTTATTACCCAGATCATCGAATTCCACATCTGAAGAATATCCTTCTGTTTTTGCAGTTTCTAATTCAGAAGAAACTTCATCTACAACCTTAACATTAGTTTCGGTGTTTTCAATTGGGTCCTGTTCTGGAGCATTTTCTTTAATATACTTAATTACTTCCCGCAGGTTTTCAGAGAATTTTTCAAAATCTTCTTTGTAAAGGAAAACTTTATGCTTTTCAAAATAATGTCTTCCATCACGATTGAACTTTTTCTTGCTTTCTGTAATTGTTAAATAATAATCGTTTCTTTTTGTCGCTTTAACATCAAGAAAGTAAGTTCTCTTCCCTGCTCTCACAACTTTAGAGAAAATTTCTTCACGTGCATTTTCACCAACATTGTTCTCTAATCCTTCTTTTTTGTCGTATCCGTCCATTTTAATATTATTTAGCGTTTTAAGATTATCAACACCCAAAAGTAAAAAAATATTTAATATTTCATTAACTAAATAAGTTTTTTTAGGAAATTGATTAAAGTTATTGAACAAAGAAATGCTATAATCTTAAATATCAGATATAAGCAAAAGATAAAAGTGTTTGTTTTAAAAAAAGTTATTTTTCTTATTATCTATAGTAAAAAAACATTTACTTTGCAGGCTCAAAGACTAAACTATAAATATTAAGGAGTTCTTATAAAATGATAAGCAGAAGGTTATTACGTATCAAAACTCTTCAAATCTGTTATGCTTATTTTAAATCAAGCGAACAGTCTATGAATCAGACTGAGAAGGAATTGTTTTTTAGTATCCAAAAATCTTACGATTTATATCACTATCTTTTATTACTTATTATTGATATTGCAGGATATGCTGAATCAAGAATTGACTTAGCAAGACAAAAGAGAATGCCTACAAAGGAAGATTTGAATCCTAATACGCGATTTATTGATAATAGATTAATAAAGCTTTTAAGTGAAAATCAGGATCTTAAAATTTATTTAAAAGAGCAGAAATTAAGTTGGGTTAATTCTCCGGAATTAATAAAAAATTTATACAATGAAATCCGCGAATCGGAATTGTATAATGATTATATGACAAAGGAGAGTTCAGGGTTTAATGAGGATAAGAAATTTATTTCGAATGTTTATTCCAAAATAATTGTCAATTTTGAGCCTTTACATCAGAGTCTTGAAGAACAAAGTATCTTTTGGAATGATGATGTCGATTTTGTTATCGGAATGATAATTAAAACTTTACGATCGTTCAAGGCTATAAGTGATGAGACAGTTGAGCTAATGCCTCTTTTTAAAGATAATGAAGATAAAGATTTTGTGAAAAAGTTATTCAGAAAAGCAATCCTGAATCATAAGGAATATGAAGAACTTATTGCAAAATTTATTAAGAATTGGGATGTTGAACGAGTAGCTTTTATGGATATCGTAGTAATGAGTCTTGCTGTTTCTGAAATGGTTGAGTTTCCTGAGATTCCAGTAAAAGTTAGTCTTGATGAATATATTGAAATTGCAAAGTATTACAGTACAGAAAAAAGTAATATATTTATCAATGGAATCCTCGATAAAATAGTTGAGCATTTAAAAGAAAACGGAAAAATCAAAAAAACCGGAAGAGGTTTAATTGGATAAGTAATTGACTAAGAATAATACTTATTTAAAATATGATCAGTAGAAAAGAAATCTTATTTTTAGTAACTATTTTTAGTATTGTTATTTCATCGTGTACACTAAAGAAGGAAAAGCACTATGATGTTAAACATGTAGCTGATTTAGATGGTGTTCCAGAAATTAAATTTGACACAACATATCACGATTTTGGAACCTTGGTTCAAGGTGAGCAGGTTGCTTTTACTTTTAAATTTGTAAATAGAGGATCTGCCGATTTAATTATTTACGATGCCTTTTCAACTTGTGGTTGTACTGTTCCTGAATATAGTAAAGAGCCTGTTTCACCAGGAGTTGAAGGTAAAATAGAAGTTGTTTTTAACAGCGAAGGTAAAAGAGGAGTACAATACAAAACCGTTACACTCAAATTAAATACTGAAATTAAAGAAAGAACATTGACAATTAAAGCGAATGTTTTAGAAAATAATTATAAATCTTAATAACAAAAATTATGAACAGTTTATTGAATGTATTATTAATGGGACAACCTGCTGAAGGTCAAAGCCCATATTCATCTTTTATTTTTTTATTATTAATTGTAGTAGTATTCTACTTTTTTATGATTCGTCCACAAATGAAGCGTCAGAAGGATTTAAAAAAATTCAGAGAATCTATTAAACAAGGTGATAAGGTTATTACAACTGGTGGTATTTATGGTAAAATAAATGCAATTAAGGATAATCATATTATTGTTGAAATTGATGATAATGTGAAAATTAAGATTGATAAAAGCGCTATTTTAAAAGATTCTTCCGATATTAGTGCTGCAAAATAGTTTAACCTGAAAACGTTTAATGCTATATTTGTATTAAACGTTTTCTTTTTATAACAATCGTGGTAGCAAAAAACATTGAGGATAATATTAAAAACTTTCTTAATAAAAAGAATATAAAAGCCGACCGTAGGCTTATTGTCTTTTTGTTTTTTGTGGTTTTAGCAACGATTTTTTGGTTTTTAAATCAACTCGAAGAAGAATATGTTACCGACATTTCACTTCCGGTAAGGTATACAAATATGCCCATCAATAAAATTCTGGTAAATGAATTGCCAGACTATTTTGAAATTCGTGTGAGGGCTCATGGCTACAAATTGTTGGAATATAAAATAAGTAATAAGTTTTTACCTTTTCAGATTAATGTAAACTCCATTACCCTAAGAATGCTTTCAGGTTCTGATTTTTCAAAACTTTATGCATTAACACGATTAATGGATAAAAAGATTGAGAATCAGTTAAGTTCAGAGCTTGAAATTGTTTCAATTTCTCCTGATACAATCTATTTTGAATTTGCCGAAAGAATTTTTAAAAAGGTTCCTGTTGCTTCAGGAATTAGTGCTAATCCAGCAACTCAATATATGATTCACGGAGACATTGACTTTAATCCGGATAGTGTTACGATTTCAGGAGCAGAACCTATTGTTGATACTATTAATGAGGTGTTTACAAATCAAATTGAATTGCTTGATCTGGAAGCAAATTATAATGATGACATTAAATTAAAGAAAATAGATAACGTAAATTTTTCTAAAGATAAAGTGGATTATTCTATAAATGTAGAGAAATTTACAGAAGGATCTCAAAAAATAAAACTGCATGTAGTTAATGTTCCTGACTCATTAGTAATAAGAACATTCCCTAAAGTAATAACAGTTACTTATTTGGTTGCGTTAAGCGATTATGAAAAAGTACTCCCAGAATTATTTGAAGCTGTAATTGATTTCAAAGAAACAAATAACCAGCTTAATCAACTGAATATAAAAATTCATAACTCACCAGACTACATAAAGTCTTTAAGATACAATCCAAAAACTGTAGAATATATTATTGAAAAAAAATAATGATAACAGTTGGTTTAACAGGAGGTATAGGTAGTGGAAAAACTCTGATAAGCGAAGTTTTTAATAAGCTTGGAATTCCTATTTTTAATGCCGATAATGAAGCAAAAAAGATTATGAATTCTGATAAAGAAGTTATTCTGCAAATTAAGAATGAATTTGGGGATAATATATACAACTCAGAAGGAATTGACAGGTTGAAACTGGCTTCAATAATTTTCGAAAATGAAGTTGCCCTAAAAAAGATTAATTATATAATTCATCCAAAAGTTAGGGAATCTTTTATTAGATGGAGTAAAATTAGAGAGAATTATCCATACATTATTAAGGAAGCTGCTATATTATTTGAAAGTAATGCACATAAAGAACTTGATGTTACAATAAATGTGCATGCCGATGAGTTAGTAAGAATTAATAGAGTTGTAGAAAGAGATAAGGTTACAGTAGAATCTGTAAAAAGCAGAATGAAAAATCAGTTGAGCGAAGAAGAAAGAATATTGCTTGCTGATTACACAATTTATAATAATGAGGACAGAATGGTTTTACCTCAG
>DAOUTQ010000019.1 GCA_030668615.1 Bacteroidales bacterium
TATTATTAAAGGGCCCAATATTATATCAATTTATTATTATGATATTTCATCTAAATTTATTCAGTCTCCAAAAGAAGATCAAATAGTTTTTTCTGGAGCAGATGTTGAATTTAAATTCAGAAACAGTAATAATGGTATTCAAAAGTTCAACTTTTCTGAACCTTCAGGGCAAATGATTGCAATAATGGGTGGAAGTGGAGTAGGGAAGTCTACACTCTTAAACTTATTGAGTGGTAAATTAATACCTTCTAAAGGGAAAATAAAAATAAATGACTATCCGATACATTCCAGAAGCACTTCTTTAACTGGGTTAGTTGGGTATGTCCCTCAAGATGATTTATTATTTGAAGAGCTTACGGTTTATCAGAATTTTTATTATAATGCAAAATTATGTTTTAGTGAGTTTACTGAACAACAAATAGTTGAAAAAGTTAATACCGTTCTTATTGATTTAGATTTATATGAGGCTAGAGATTTACAAGTTGGGAATGCGTTAAATAAATTTATTAGTGGAGGCCAGCGAAAAAGGTTAAATATCGGACTGGAACTAATGCGAGAACCAACCCTTTTATTTGTTGATGAACCAACCTCAGGTTTATCATCAATGGATTCCGAGAAAGTTATGAACCTTTTAAAACAACAGGCACATAAGGGAAAATTGGTAATTGCAAATATACATCAACCGTCATCAGATGTATTTAAGCTATTTGATAAATTATGGTTGCTCGATAAAGGCGGATATCCAATTTTTCAAGGAAATCCAACAGACGCAGTAGTTTATTTTAAAACAATCTCATCATTGGTAAATGCAGCAGAAAGTGAATGTTCTTGCTGTGGTACAATTACTCCTGATCAAATTTTGAGAATTGTTGAAGAAAAGGAAGTAAATGAGTACGGAAAAGAAACTCAGATTAGAAAAACTTCGCCAGAAGCATGGTATTACAGATATCTTGAAAATATTGAGAATAAAATTGATGTTAAGCAAGCCAAGGAGCCCCTACCAGAATCAGATTTCAAAATTCCAGATTTTATCAAACAATTTAAGGTGTTTTCAATGCGAAATATGCTTTCTAAGTTAACAAACAAACAATATTTACTTATAAACTTACTGGAGGCTCCATTGTTAGCTTTGATCTTAGGGTATTTTACGAAATATATTACCCCAAACGGATATGTTTTTGGCGAAAATAAAAATCTTCCTGTATTTTTATTCATGTCTGTTGTTGTAGCTATTTTTCTTGGATTAACAGTGAGTGCCGAAGAAATAATTAAAGACCGGAGAATATTAGAGCGAGAGATGTTTCTCAGGCTCAGTTGGTTCAGTTATGTAAATTCGAAGATAATAACGCTTTTTGCTATTTCTGCCGTACAAACTTTTTTATTTACATTAATTGGAAATTCAATTCTGGAAATTCACGGAATGCTAATTCCTTTTTGGTTAATATTATTTTCGGCGGCCTGTATGGGTAATATTATCGGTTTAAATATTTCTTCAGGTCTTGATTCTGTTATTGCTATTTATATCCTAATTCCGTTAATTCTTGTTCCCCAATTATTATTAGGAGGTGCAATGATTCATTTCGATGATTTACACCAGGGAATAACAAACAAAACTTACGTTCCTTTAATAGGAAACTTAATGACAACGAGATGGGCATATGAAGCCCTTGTTGTTGAGCAATTTAAAAAGAATGATTTTGAGAGGATCTTCTACGAAGATGAGAAAATTATTAGTAATGCTGATTATAAAACAGCTTTCCTAATTCCACAATTACAAAGTAAACTGGGTCTTTGTATGCGAAGAAAAGATAGCGAAATGGATTCGCTGGCTTTAGTTCGAGATTTAAATATTGTAAGTAATGAATTAAAAATAATTTCCGGACCAGATGATGTTCCACAGTTTCAATATATTCATTTGTTGAATTCAGAAGAATTCAGTGAAAGTGTTATGGAACAAGCATATCAGTATTTGGTGAGATTAGAAAATAGTTTATCCGAAGAAGCAAAAAATGCAAATGAACGTCGCGATGCAAAATATCAGGAAATGATTACAGAATTAGGCGATGAAGAGTTTGTAGAATATAAGCAGAAACACTATAATAAGAAATTGGCAGATATCGCTTTAAATAGAAACGAAATAAATAAAGTTTATAGAACAAATAAGAGATTAATCCAGAAAAAAGATCCGGTATTTATGGAACCAACTTCAAATATTGGTAGGGCTCATTTTTATGCGCCTGTAAAAATTGTTAATAAAGTAAAAGTCGATACTCATTGGTATAATTTTATAATGCTTTGGTTTCTTTCAGGTTTATTATATTTAGCACTTGTTTTCGATTTGCTAAGAAAAGGATTAAAGTATTTGCAATCATTAAATATAAATAAAGATTTTATAAAGAATAAAATGTTAAGGCGTAAATAATCAGCGATATATGCAGTTTAGCTTTTTAGGTAACTAAAATAAAAATATTACGTATTAAAATAATATATTTATTTGATAATTAAAATATAGAATGAGTCTTACAATAGAAGAATCTTTTGATACACCTCATATTTATCTTGAAAAAGGATTAATAAAGATAGAAGGAAGGCTAATGCCTGAAAATATTTTAATTTTTTTTAAACCTGTCGATAAGTGGATAGATAAATACTTGAAAAATCCAGCTGATAATACAAAAATAGATTTTCATCTTTCATATTTAAATAGTTGTTCGTCAAAGCATATTTGTGATATGCTTAAGAAGTTTAATATGAAATTTATTGAAGGTTATAACATGAAAGTTTCCTGGACTTATGAAGATAATGATGATTCTGCTTTGGAAGCCGGAAAAGATCTTGAATCAATAATCGATATTCCATTTGAATATATAAAGACAGAGTCTCAGGTGAAAGAAAGAAAGAAACTTAAAGTCAAAAATAAATTGACTGGAAAAACAGGTGAAATTTCACTCCGATATTGGGAAACCATTAAAAGAAATGGTCATGAAAGAGATTTTGAACTTTTAGAAAATATTTAAAATCTTACTCCCCGTTATAACTTCTTATTATTCCTCGCTCAGAAGTTTTTATAAAATTTAGAATATATTCTTTTTCTGAAGAATCAGGAATTTCGGATTCAATATTTTTTATTCCCTGTGCAACATTTTGTTCCTTAACAAAAATCTCACGATATATATCTTGAATCTGACCAATGGTTTCGTTAGAAAAACCTCTTCTGCGCAATCCTACAGAGTTTACAC
Source organism: Bacteroidales bacterium (assembly GCA_030668615.1). GTDB lineage: Bacteria > Bacteroidota > Bacteroidia > Bacteroidales > UBA12077 > UBA12077. Next base: position 3,240 of record DAOUTQ010000019.1, read on the forward strand.
CAACATACGATAAAGGTTCTCGGGCAACAGTTGTATATGGAGGAACATCTTTTCTTACAAGCGTTCCGCCAGAGACCATAACATGACCTCCAATATGAACAAATTGATGAATCTGAACATTACCACTAATAATTGCAAAATCATCAATTACAATTTCACCTGCAACATTAGTGCTATTCGAAATAATAATGTTATTCCCCAAAAAACTATCATGTCCAACATGTACATAAGCCATTAATAGACAATTGTTTCCAACTACGGTTTTCCCTTTTGAAGCTGTTCCGCGGTTAACGGTTACACATTCTCTTAATGTGGTATTGTCACCTATTTCAGCAGTAGATTCTTCTCCTGCAAATTTTAAATCCTGAGGTATTGCAGATACTACAGCGCCCGGAAATATTTTGCAATTCTTCCCGATTCTGGCACCTTCCATAATTGTTGCATTTGGTCCAATCCAAGTATCATCACCTATTACAACATTTTTATCAATCCATGCAAAAGCTTCAATCTTTACATTTTTTCCGATTTTTGCTTCCGGATGTATATATGCTAATTCCCGATTCATAATTATTATTTATCTGTTATTTTTGAAACTTGTGCCATTAATTCACCTTCCATTGCAAGCTCTTCTCCAACAAATGCTTGTCCGAACATATTAACCAGACCTCTTCTTATCGGAGCAAGCAGCTCTAATCTGAAAACAATCGTATCTCCCGGAATTACCTTTCTTTTAAATTTAACTTTATCAATTTTTAAAAATAATGTTTGATAATTTTCAGGATCTTCAACTTTGCTTAATGCTAAAATTCCACCAATTTGTGCCATAGCTTCAACTTGTAATACGCCAGGCATTATAGGCTCGTTTGGAAAATGTCCCATAAAGAAATTTTCATTCATGGTAACATTCTTTATACCAATTACTGCGTTTTCATCCATTTCAGTAATCTTATCGATTAAAAGAAATGGATATCGATGTGGTAATAAGTCTTTTATCTGATTTATATCGTATAATGGTTTTTTTGTAGGGTCATATTGAGGAATAGCAACTCTTGATAATTCCTTTTTTATGTTTTCCTTAATAATTCTTGCAAGTTGCGTGTTCGCGTAATGTCCAGGTCTTGAAGCAACAATTTTTCCTTTAATTGGTCGCCCAATTAATGATAAATCACCCAGAATGTCTAGCAACTTGTGTCGTGCAGGTTCGTTGCTGAAACGTAAGTCAACATTATTTAAGATTCCTTCTTTAACTTTTACATGAGGTTTATTAAAAAGATCAGCCATTCTGTCAAGTTCATCTTGCGAAACCTCATTTTCCATAATAACAATTGCATTCTGCAAATCACCACCTTTAATTAAATTGTGTTTTAACAGAAGTTCAAGCTCGTGAAAAAATACAAACGTTCTTGAAGGAGCAATTTCTTTTTCAAAATCATGTGTTGGATGATATGATGCATATTGATTACCAAGCACTTTTGAATTGTAATCAACCATAACATCAATTGAAAAATGATCGTCTGGATATGCTACTAACTCAATATTGTTTTCTTCGTCGCGAAAAACAGTTCGTTCTTTAATTACATAATAATTTTTTTCTGCTTCCTGTTCAACTATTCCAGCTTTTTTAAGTGCTTCAACATATTTTATTGAGCTGCCATCAAGAATTGGTGCTTCTGGTCCAGTAAACTCCATAAGAATATTGTCCAATTCCAAACCAACTAAAGATGCTAGAACATGCTCAATGGTATGAATCTGAACACCATTTTCTTCCAGAGTTGTACCTCTTGAAGTTTCAACAACATTGTCAGCAATTGGGGTGATAAGCGGATTGCCTTCAAGGTCAGTACGCTTAAGCATGTAACCATGATTTATTGGTGCAGGATGAAATGTTATCTGAACATCATATCCTGTATGTAATCCTTTTCCTGATAAAGAGATAGATTCTTTTATTGTTTTTTGCTTTTGCGACATGTCAATTTTATTTAATTCGGTATCAATGATAAAAAAAATCGTCGCAAGTTACAAAAAAAGAGGTGAATTCCGTTAAAAGAAATTCGAATATAATAAAAATTGTAAGTGAAAGAAGCTTTCTATTCCCCTTTAAGCTTCTTTAATTCGTTTTCTAATTCTTTGACTCTATTAAATAAATCGGGTAATTGTTTATATACAATAAACGATCTTTGGAATTCTCTTATGTTAAATGCAGGAGTTCCCATAACAATACTTCCAGGCTCTTTAATAGTATTTGGGATTCCTGACTGTGGTACAACTTTAACGTTATCAGCAATTTGTATATGAGGAGCAGCAGCTGATTGGCCACCAAATTGACAGTTTTTACCAATTTTTGTTGAGCCTGCAATTCCAGCTTGAGCAGCCATCACAGTATTTTCACCTATTTGAACATTATGTCCGATTTGTATTAAATTATCAAGTTTTGCCCCTTTTTTAATAAATGTAGACCCCATTGTTGATCGGTCAATTGTTGTGTTAGATCCAACTTCAACATTATCTTCAATTACAACATTGCCAAGTTGCGGTATTTTACGATAAACATTGTTTTCGTCTGGGGCAAATCCAAATCCATCTGAGCCAATAACAGCTCCTGCATGGATAATACAGTTTTCGCCAATAATACATTCGTGATAAACTTTAACTCCAGAATTTAAGGTTGAGTTCTTTTTTACGGTAACATTATCATCGACAAAAACATGAGGAAAAAGTCTTGTGTTATCCTCAATAACAGCGTTTTCGCCTATGTAAACAAATGGCGCTATATAAACACCATCGCCAACTTTTGCAGATTCTTCAATAAATGCAAGTGAGCTTATACCTTGTTTTACTGGTCTAGCTTGTTCAGCTAATTCAAGAAGTTTAGCAAAACTTTCGTAAGCATTCTCAACTTTTATTAAAGTTGCAGAAACTTTTTCTTCTGGTTCAAAATCCTTATTTATAAGAACAATTGACGCTTCAGTAGTATATATATATTTAGTGTATTTTGGATTTGCTAAAAAAGCAAGAGTGCCAGATGTGGCTTCCTCTATTTTAGCAACATTATTTACTTTAATATCAGGGTTTCCTATAACTTCTCCGTTTAAAAACTCAGCAATTGCTTTGGCAGTAAATTCCATTTTTATTGGGGTATTTAAGATTTAAATGCAAAAATAGTATATAAAAATCAGATTCAAATAATTTCTTTGGGATAACACAAAAAATATTTCTTAACTGTTTTTGATAGCATTGCTGTATTCAAAATGTCTGATGCATCACCAACATCTTTTAGTAAACCATCCTTATATAAAATACGAATTTTATCGTCGAAAGCACTATATGCGTTTTTACTAATATTATCAGTAAAAACATAATATTGTATTTCAGATATTTTTAGATTAAGCAATTTAGAAGCCTTTTCAGAAAGTTCTGAAATCTTTTCAGGATCGAAAGGTTTATCCTGAATTTTTATTTTAAATAATTGTCTGTGAATTAATTTATTAGAGAGTTCAGATAAAACTCTGTCGTCATTTACAGCCCAGTTTTTGATTAGTACCAGAATATCCGTATCATCAATTGCAGAAAAATTATTGAGCATTGCTAATATATCTGAAGTGTCAAGCTTTGGGTTATTTAGAAAATATTTTAATTCTTTAGTTAAATAAACTTCTTTGTTTTCAGATATTAAAAACTTAACTCGTTTAAAAATCTTTAATAATAATTGTTCTGAAGATACAACTGTTTTGTGAAGATAAACCTGCCAATACATTAGCCAGCGCGCAATCAGAAATTTTTCGACAGAATAAATGCCTTTTGCTTCAATAACCAGTTCGTCATCTACAACTGCAAGCATTTTTATTATTCTGTCTGAACCAATTACACCTTCTGACACGCCTGTGTAAAAACTATCTCTTCTTAAGTAATCGAGTCGGTCAACATCCAGTTGGCTCGAAACCAGTTGATGCAAAAATTTCTTGTGATATTGATTTTTGAAAATTTTTATCGCCAGACCTAATTTTCCTTTATATTCCTTATTAAGAGCTTTCATAAATTGTAAAGAAAGCTCTTCGTGGCTATATTTCTCAACAATTATCTGTTCAAGTGTATGTGAATAAGGTCCGTGACCAATATCATGAAGCAGTATTGCTAAAGAAACAGCCTCTTCTTCTTCATCAGTGATTAATACTCCCTTAGACCTTAATACAGTTACTGCAGAGCTAATAAGATGAACTGCTCCAAGTGTATGCTGAAATCGAGTGTGTACAGCACCTGGATATACATAATCTGTTAGTCCTAACTGTTTAATTCTTCTTAATCTTTGGAAATATTTATGTTCTATTATATCATAAATAATTTCCGATGGCATATTAATTAATCCGTAAACAGGATCGTTAACAATCTTTCTTTTATTTAATTGGTTTTTTTTCACAGTATCAAGGTTTATACAAACAAAAATACAAGAAATTAAGGAAATAATATGAATTAAATTGGTTCACAGACTTGTAAAATACCTTAAAATGGTGTTGAAACCAGAAAAACCCTTAATTTTCAGGCAAATAATTTTGTGTTTTCAGGTATAATTTATATTTTTGCGCCTGAAACATGAATGATTGAGTAAGGGGACCATAGTCCCCTTTATTTTTACCTAATCAGGAAGATGATAAGTAATAAAGATATACAAGATATAATTGACAGTTTTATAGAAGAAAAAAATGCTTTTATTGTCGAATTAAAAGTAAGTTCTTCAAATAAGATTAATATTGAAATTGATAGTAACAATGGTTTCTCAATAACCGACTGTGTTGAAGTTAGTCGGTTAATTGAAAGTAAACTTGACAGAGATAAAGATGATTTTGAGTTGGAAGTTGCTTCTGCGGGTTTGTCGGAACCATTTAAAGTTATTCAGCAATACAAAAAGAACCTTGGACAAGAAGTTGAAACTTTAACAAACGAGGGAATTAAAATAAAAGGGATTCTTTCATCTGTTACAGATGATGGATTTGAAATAGAAGAATCAAAAATGGTTAAAGTTGAAGGGAAAAAGAAAAAGCAGAATGTAGTTGAAAAACATTCTTTTCTCTTTGATCAGGTAAAAGCAACTAAGATTATTATAAAATTTAAATAAAAAGAAAAACATATAAAACAAGATGGAAAATTTGAATTTGATCGACACGTTTTCTGAATTTAAAGAGCTAAAGAATATTGATCGTGCAACAATGATGACTGTTCTTGAGGATGTTTTCCGTAATTTACTATTGAAGAAATACGGAACAGACGAGAACTTTGATGTTATTATAAATATTGACAAGGGTGACTTTGAGATATGGAGAAATCGCGAGGTTGTTAAGGATAAGGAGATTGAAGATGCAAATCTTCAGATAACTTTAACTGAAGCTAAGAAAATTGATGATGATTATGAAGTTGGTGAAGAAGTTACAGACGAAGTAAAACTTCTCGATTTTGGAAGAAGAGCTATTCTTGCACTTCGACAAAACTTAACTAATCGTATTCTGGATCTTGAGAAAAACAATATTTATGCAAAATATAAAGATAAGATTGGAGATATTGTTACAGGTGAAGTTTATCAAGTTTGGAAGAAAGAGATATTAACTCTTGATGATGAAGGTAATGAATTAATTCTACCAAAAACAGAACAAATACCTTCAGATTATTTCAGAAAAGGTGATACAATAAGAGCGGTTGTTGTTCGAGTTGAAATGAAAAATAATAATCCTTTAATTGTTTTATCAAGAACATCATCAGTATTTCTTGAAAGATTATTTGAGCTTGAAGTACCTGAAATTTTTGATGGATTAATTACTATTAAGAAAATTGTAAGAGTTCCTGGTGAGAGAGCAAAAGTAGCAGTAGAATCTTACGATGAAAGAATAGATCCTGTTGGAGCTTGTGTTGGGATGAAAGGTTCAAGAATTCACGGTATAGTTAGAGAGCTTAAGAATGAAAATATTGACGTGATTAATTTCACTAACAATACACAACTATTTATTCAAAGAGCTTTAAGTCCGGCTAAAATTGTTTCTATCAAATTAAACGAAGATGGAAAACGAGCCGACGTATACTTGTTGCCTGAAGAAGTTTCTTTGGCGATTGGTAAAGGAGGATTAAACATAAAATTAGCAGGTCAATTGACAGGTTATGAAATTGATGTTTATCGTGAAACTGAAGGAGAAGATGATGAAGATGTTAGTATTGATGAATTTTCTGACGAAATTGAAAGCTGGATACTTGATGAGCTAAAAGCAGTTGGGTGTGATACAGCTAAAAGTGTTCTTGAATTAACAAGAGAGGATCTGATAAAAAGAACTGATCTTGAAGAAGAAACAGTTGATGATGTATTAAGAATAATAAATTCTGAATTTGAATAAATTAAGTGCTATTATTTAGATAATATATATTTGGTTTTTTGGTATTAAAAAAGGCTTAGTTACATAATATGGGAACAGAAAAAGCAACAAGACTTAGTAAAGCAGCAAGAGAATTTAATGTTGGAATTTCAACTATTGTTGAATTCCTTCATAAAAAAGGATTCAACATTGATTCAAATCCGAACACAAAAGTAGCACCTGAGCTATATAATTTATTAGTTCAGGAATATAGTTCTGATTTGAATGTGAAAAAGGAATCGGAAAAATTGCATTTGGAACAATTACATGGAAGAAATGAAACTGTTTCAATCAATGATATCCCCGAAACTGAAGAGGTGGAAGAGGATTTTGATTCAGATGAACCTGGGGAGTCAGAAGAAGAAATAATTATTAAGGATGTAAGTTCATCTGGAATATCGAAAGCATCTGAAGTAGCTCCTGAAGAAGAAGTTGAGGAAGTAGAAGAAGTTGCTGAAGAAGTTGTTCAGACAAAAGAAGAGTCTAAGCCTTCAGAAGAAAAGGAAACAGAAAAACTTGATGAGAAAACGCCAGATCAACCTGTAAAAGTTGTAGGGAAAATTGATCTTGACTCATTAAACCAAAAAACAAGGCCAGGCAAGAAAACCAAAAAACAAAGAGAAGAAGAACAAAAGCTTGCTGAAGAAACCAAAAAACCAAAATCTAAAAAAGAGCCAAAATCAGAAGAAGCAAAACCTGTTGAAAAAGTAAAAGAAGAAGTAAAAGAAGAGAAGGTTGAGCAACCTAAAGCTGAAGAGATCAAAGACAAGCAACCAGAATTATACAAATCAGAAATAAAGAAATTATCAGGACCAACTGTTATTGGTAAAATTGATTTACCACCTCCACCAAAGGAGAAAAAGAAAGAACCTGTTGCTTCATCTGATGATCAGAAGAATAAAAAGAAAAAGCGTAAAAGAATACATAAGGATAAAGGCAAAGTTGATGTAACTAAGAAAGAAGGACAGGCAGGTAAACCAGGTGAAAAAACTGGTGATAGAGACCAGTTTAGAGGGAAAAAGAAAAAGAAAAAACAGTTACGTCCTGAGGTAAGTGAAGAAGATGTACAAAAGCAAATTAAAGATACACTTGCACGTTTAACTACAAAGGGTAAGTCTAAAGCTTCAAAACACAGAAGAGATAAGAGAGAAGCTGTTAGTCAGAAGCAACAAGAAGAACAGGAAAAGATTGAAATTGATAAGCAAACTTTAAAAGTAACAGAATTTGTTTCTGTTAATGAGTTGGCAAGTATGATGGAAGTTCCTGCCACAGATGTAATTTCAGTATGTATGAATCTTGGTTTATTGGTATCAATAAATCAAAGACTTGATGCTGAAACTATGGCACTTGTAGCTGATGAATTTAACTTTCAAGTTGAATTTATTAGTGTTGAGGTTCAGGAAGCAATTAAAGAAGTTGAAGATACAGAAGATCAGTTATTACCGAGATCTCCAATTGTAACAGTAATGGGACACGTTGATCATGGTAAAACTTCGTTACTTGATTATATAAGAAAGGCAAATGTAATTGCTGGTGAAGCTGGAGGAATTACTCAGCACATTGGTGCTTACAGTGTTGAAATAGACGAAGGTAAAACAATTACTTTCCTTGATACACCAGGTCACGAAGCATTTACAGCTATGCGTGCCAGAGGTGCTCAGGTTACTGATATTGCAATTATTGTTGTTTCAGCAGACGATAATGTTATGCCACAAACTGTTGAGGCAATTAACCATGCGAGTGCAGCTGGTGTTCCAATCATATTTGCAATTAATAAAATTGATAAAGCAGGAGCAAATCCTGAAAAGATAAAAGAAGAATTATCTCAAATGAATTATCTTGTTGAAGATTGGGGAGGAAAATACCAGTCACAAGATATTTCAGCTAAACAAGGTGAAAATATTGATTTATTACTGGAAAAAGTATTGCTTGAATCTGAGTTACTTGAATTAAAAGCAAATCCGGATAAAAAAGCAAACGGTACTGTAATAGAGTCAGAACTTGATAAAGGAAGAGGTTATATTTCAACTATTTTGGTTGAGTCAGGAACGTTGCGTATTGGAGACGTTGTTATTGCAGGAAGTTATTTTGGTCATGCAAAAGCAATGTATAATGAAAGAGGAAAGCGAATTGAAGTAGCTGGTCCTGCAACACCTGTTCAGATATTAGGTTTAAATGGTGCACCACAAGCTGGCGATAAATTTAATGTAATGGAGAGCGACAAAGAAGCTCGCGAAATTGCAAATAAACGTGAACAACTACAAAGAGAACAAAGTATGCGTACTCAAAAGCATATTACTCTTGATGAAATTGGACGACGTATTGCAATTGGTAACTTCCAAGAAGTTAACATTGTCGTTAAAGGTGATGTGGATGGTTCTATTGAAGCTTTATCTGATTCATTGATTAAATTAAGTACTGAAGAAATCCAGGTTAATATTATACATAAAGGTGTTGGTCAGATATCTGAAACTGACGTAATGCTTGCTGTTGCTTCAAATGCAATTATTGTTGGATTCCAGGTTAGACCTTCAATGAACGCAAGAAAATTGGCTGAGAAAGAGGAAATTGATATCAGATTGTATTCTGTAATATACGATGCAATTAATGAGGTTCGTGATGCAATGGAAGGCATGTTATCACCAGATATCAAGGAGGAGATTACAGCTACAGTTGAGGTGCGTGAAACTTTTAAAATTAAGAAAGTGGGTACAATTGCCGGTTGTATGGTTAAGGAAGGAAAAATCAATAGAAATTCCAAAATACGTGTAATACGCGATGGTATTGTTATATATACCGGACTTCTTGGATCGCTTAAGCGATTTAAAGATGATGTAAAAGAAGTTGCAAACGGATACGAATGTGGACTTAATATTGATGGTTTTAATGATATTAAAGAAGGTGATTTAATTGAAAGCTACAAAGAAGTAGAAGTTAAGAAAACGCTATAAAACGAATAACATAAATAATGAAGAGCCATTCATTTCTGAATGGCTCTTCATTTATAAACTTTTTTTAGAAAAACGCATCAGTTTAAAATCATATTCGTCTTTTTTAATATTGGGAATAAATCAACTCAGAACATATTTTAATCAGTTTAATACAGAAAAATATCATCTGATTAAATTTTATTGATGTTGTAATATTCTTTTAATATTTTTGATATCTATATACTTAAATATTCAAAATTATGTTTAAAAATTATCTGATAATTTCACTCCGATATTTATGGAAAAATTTTCTTTTTGTTGGCATGAATATTTTAGGTCTGTCTGTAGGCCTTGCACTTTGTTTAACAGCTTTTCTGAACAATAAATATGATGCCGACTGGAATAAAACTCATACGAATTACGAAAATATCTATAAAATTAATATTACACGTGAAATTCAGGAACGCCAGCAAGAATACGGAATAACTCCATTTGCTTTAGCTCCATTAATGAAACAAGATATTACTGGGGTTCAAAAGCTTTGCAGATATGCTACGTCATATTCACCAGTTAAATATGGTGAGAAAATATTTAACAAAAGAATTGGTTATGCTGATCCTGAGTATTCGGATATTTTTACGATTGATCTTGTAAAAGGGAATAAAGATGCTCTTAAAGAAAAAGGGAATGTATTGGTAAGTGAAAGAATAGCCGAGATTTATTATGGTGATGAAGATCCAATTGGAAAGGTTATTTCAATAATGAATGATAAGACTGAAGAAACATCATTTATAATAGCTGGAGTATTTGAAAATACTGGCATGAACAGCAGTTTCCGACACGAGATTCTTACACAAATCGATAATTATATTGACATGTGGGAAATTGATGATCAAAAGTGGGATAACTGGGTTGCAGCTACCTTTTTACTAGTTGAAAATCAGGAAAATTTGCCTCAGATAAATGAAAGTTTGAAACAATATTTAGACGTGCAAAACGATGCGCGAGAAGACTGGGAAATAACAAGTTTTTTTACAAAATCATTAAAAGACATTGCAGAGGATAGAGAAGTCTGGGCAAATTGGCTAAGACCAAGTTTTCATCCTGCTGCGGTTGCAGCACCACCAATTATGGCAATATTTATATTATTAATAGCAGCATTTAATTTTATGAATTCAACAATCTCTTTTGCTGGTAAGAGATTAAAGGAGATTGGTTTAAGAAAAGTTTTTGGAGGATTACGCCGACATATTGTTATTCAATTTATAAGCGAAAATTTGATAATTAGTTTTATAGCGATGATTTTAGGGGTTTTTATTGCCGGTTATCTGGTTCCTGAATATTCAAGTATGTGGGAATATATGGATATAAGCCTGAACTTTTTAGAAAATCCATCTTTGTTAATATTCATATTGGTAATGTGGGTAATTACGTCATTGTTAGCAGGTGCTTATCCGGCTTTTTATATAAGCAAATTTAATCCTGTAAAAATATTCAGAGATAAATTGAAACTTAGTGGTAGAAATCGTTTCTCGAGATTTCTTTTGGGATTTCAGTTTTTTACTTCCGTTATGGCTCTTGTTTCTGGTGTGATGTTTGCACAGAATGCATTTTTTCAAGATAACCTCGATTTGGGTTACGATAAAGAAAATGTAATTGTATTAGGAATGCATAATATTGAAGATTACAAACCTTTTGAGCAGGTTATAAAAGACAATCCTAAAATCGAGATGTATGCTGGTACGAATTATCATATTGGTTATGGCAATTACAACCGATCAATAAAATACCTTGATCAACAAGTGGAAACAGGAGTTATGCATATTGGTCACGATTATCTTGATGTAATGGGAGTGGAAATATCCACCGGACGTGGATTCAATCTGCAAAACCAGGGCGGAGATATCCAGGATAATAATATCATTGTAAATGAAAAATTTGTTTCTGACTTTGGATTAAAAGATGCTATCGGGAAAACGGTTTATGTAAATGATACTTTGCCATTACATATAATTGGTGTGTCAAATGATGTTTATCTTTATGGTGCTTGGGCTGCCATAGAGCCGTTAATATATAGGCTATCACCAGAAGAGGAATACAGAACCTTTGTTATAAGAACCTCAAAAGAAAATCTTAACGAAATAAATGAAAGTTTAAAAAGCGAATGGTCTGAATTGGTGCCTAATTATCCTTATGAAGGAAGGTTTCAGGAAGAGTTGCTTGAAGAAGCTAAACAAATAAATAAAAATATTAAAATTATGTTTGTTTTTCTTGCTGCGTGCGCATTGTTCCTATCAGCCATTGGATTGTATACTTTAGTGAGTTTGAGTGTTGTGAACCGAACTAAAGAAATAGGTATACGAAAAGTTATGGGTGCTTCAATATCTAAAATCATGATAATTATTACAAAACCATTTTCTATTTTAATCATTATTGCAACAATTTTAGGATGTGTTGGAGGATACTATTTGTCGGAAATGCTAATGGATAGTATTTGGGATAAATATATGAGTCCGAATGCAGTGAGTTTTACTATTCCAGTTGCCCTAATTATTTTTATTTCAGGGGTTACAATAATTTGGAGAGTTTATCGGGCAGCGATTCAAAATCCGGCAAATTCATTACGATATGAATAATATAAAAAGGGAGCAAAAATCTGCTCCCTTTCATCTTACATAGAATTCAATATTAGTTGCTTCTTTTTACATAAGCGTTCTTATATCCTAAATCAGCGAGTTTTGAAAGCTCCTGTTTAGCTTCGGTATAATCACCATAATCACCAAAAGTATACCTGTAATAGTCATCAGCGCCTTTTGTAATAACTACAGTAGAGAGGTTTGTAAAATAATCGACCTCAACAGGAATTATTAAAGCCATTATTTGAATAGTATACTTCGGAATTACATTATTTTCTCGTATAAATATATCTTTATAGCCTGCATTAATTATTTTTTCTTTCAGCTTTTGTGCTTCTGTATATGTTTTTGTGTTTCCTACTGTGTAACGATAGTACCCATCTTCATATAATTTTTGCTTAACACCATCTATACTTTTAAAATATCCGATATCAATTGGTTTTCTCATTGCCATTAATTGTACAGAGTAAGTTTTTTCTATACTTGTAGCAGTTGATCTTGATGTCGGTTCGTATTTTACAACTTCTTTTTTTGGTTCAGGTGCAACTTCTTCAATAATTGGTTCTTCTATTTTCATTTCTACAACCGATTCCTCTACAGTTTCCACAATTTCTTCGATAGTAGGTTCTTCTTTTGGTTTTTCTTCAACTGGAGTAACTACAGCAGGAGTAACTACAGCAGGGGTAACAATGGCAGGTGTTACAACAGCTGGAATAACTTCTTGAACAGGGTCTTCAATAACTTCAGCAACAAGTTCCTCTTCTTTTACTATTGGTTTTAACGCAACGTCAACTAAAAATTCAACTTCAGAAAAATCTTCCGGCACAACTATTTCTTTGGTAAATATCTCGAAATTTTCATTGTTAATAGCAATAGTATATTCTCCAGGCCCAATTTCACGATCAAATGTTCCGTTATCGGAGCTGATTGTTTCTATTAAACTATTGGTTTTTGTTTCAAGAATTGAAACATCAATAGCTACATTATTAATATTTTCATTATTATCAGCATTTTTAATAACTCCAGAAATTTTTATTGGAGGTAAAATTGATAAATAGTAAATATCTTTTTTCCCTTTTGAAGTATTGTCATATCTTGAAATATAACCTGACGTTAAGGAATTGTCAGGTACAAAGAATAAATCATCACCAGGAGTATTTGCAGGAAAACCTAGGTTAATAGCTACAGATTTGTTTTGCAAATCAATATAAAATATGTCAAATCCTCCAATGCTACTATGCCCTTTTGAGCTAAAAAACAGATACTTATCATCCAGTGTTACGAAAGGAGTTTCTTCATCGAATACTGTATTTACTTCAGGTCCTAAGTTAATAGCTTCGCCCCAGTTTCCTTTAGCATCACGCGTAGCTTTATAAATATCAAGGCCTCCATGCCCGCCTTCTCTGTTACTTGTAAAATAGAGTGTGTTTTTGTCCTTTGAAACGCAGGCATGAGTTTCATTACTTTTTTTATCATTAATTGTTTTTCCAAGTTTTTCTGCTTCACTCCAGCTTTTTCCCTCTTTATATGATACAAAGAGTTCATTTCGTTCTATATCATCTGTAGCAAGGTACAATTCTTCTCCGTCGAACGACATGCTACTTGTTTTCAGATAAAACTTTCCACTGATTTTTTCACTGATCTTTTTAGGACTCATCCATACACCATTTTCTTTTCTTGCAAGATAGTTATCTATATAATTCCTGGTGTATGAAGTATAAGCTAAAGTTTTTCCATCACCTGAAAAAACTGCTCCGAAATTTGAATTTTCATCGTTTACAGGCGCACCAAGGTTTTTAGTTGATACACGCTCAGGTGTTTTAAATGCTGATAATGCGTTTTCACAAGTTTTTAACCTTTGTTCTACAACTGAATAATTTTTATCACCAGGTGTAATTGAATTTTTAAATTTATTATAAGCTTCAATAGCTTTGTCAATATTGTTTTGTATTTGATATGCTTCGCCCAGATATAATAAAACATCAGCAGGAGCTCGGGTTTCACGTAACGATTTTTCATTAAAATCGGCACCAATATCCTGCGACGCTTCTTCAAGAGACTCAATAGCCCTATTTTTTAGATCATCTGTTTTTAAGTATAAAAGACCAATTTTGTATTTAACATAGGAATATTTTGTCACTTCTTTAAACATTTTCCGATAAACATCGATAGCCTTTTCATATTCGTTTTCTTCAATTAAATACTGAGCTTCACCTTCCAGGTAATAAATTTCGTTCCAGTCTTGGGCAAATAACCCGCTGCTAAACAAAATAATTAAAAGTAAAAATGACAGGTTCTTATACATTAGGGTGCGTTTAGATTTAAGTCAATATTTATAACGTTTTTGACCTTATTAAGTTAATATCTTTTGATGAAACAATCAAATTTGTAAAGAATCGGTTAATATTCTTATACTAAAACACAAACAATTTCTGATTAAACAATTTCTTTAATCATGTGAAAACAGGATTTTCCATTTTCTTTATTAATGAAAATTAGAAGTAAAATTATAATTCCAATTGGAGTAACAATTTGTTGTGAATTTATTTTCTGAAGTGATTTTAAGTTTGATAAATTTTTCTTTCTACTAAAAATATCTTATTTTGTATACTTGTAAAAAACACTAAAAAATATAATCAGATGAAAATATTAAAAACAGTTCTAGCGCTTAGTTTAGTTTTATTTACAACATCAATTTTTGGACAGGAATTACCCGAGACTTTTCAAACAATGTTAAATGAAATTAAAACAAATTTTGAGACAATAAATAGTGGAAACTCTATTAAAGAAGGTAAAAATAGTATAAGTATTATTAACGAGAATAGGATTGCCCTTCGTACTACTCATAAGAAAAAGGTAAAGAACTTAACCTTTATTACAAAAACTAATGAAGAGAACGAATTAATTTGGGTAGCGGCAAACGCTCTTACCATTGATATGGTAAATAAATATGAAGAATATCTTACAGAGACATTAACATCGTTGCTTGAATTATCAAGAAAGAAATCGAAAGAGTAGCTCTTTAAGCTTATACCATATATTTTAAATTAGAAAGTAATTGTTCTACTTTATAGGACACGTGTACTCAATTTTTCCTGGCTACTGGTTTTAACTATAGTAAAAAAAGACAAAGAATGCGCTATAACTTTATTCTTATGATATAATGTTGCTGCGTTTAAATCTTATTTATCTAACTTCTTTTAACCATTCTTTATCATATATTTTTAAATAGTATACAATTGTAGAATAAATAATTGTTGCTGACCCGTCAATTGATCTTCTAAGCCAAAATGATACAATTTTAGAATAATCACTTGCAGTTAGTGAGCCTTTGTCAGTATACACAATTGTTTCGTAGAGGTTTATATCTGAATCTTGATAATACTCGCCCAGATCATTTTTATCAAAGGAACTGTTTGTGTCATGATAGAATATATAATCAACGTCTGTGGCTATTTCATCAATGTATTCGTGAAATAAAAATAAATCAAGTTCCGAATAATCATTTGTAGAGTCATTAAAATCTTTATATTTTGTTGTTAATCCAGGTAATTGTCCTTGATCTGTTAACGCTTTATAAGCTAAGTAGTAGTTTCTTATAAAATCTTCAAATAAAGTATGAAATAATGTTTTGTATGAAACTCCCTGAATTAAGCTTTCTGGATTTAAGTTTAAATCATGAGCTAACCATTTAAAAAATTCGGGATTGATAAATTTAAATTTTGGTTTGTCGTTTTCATAGAAACACCAATCATCTTCGGATGTAGGGGAGTCGATAAACAACTTATAGCCAGATATCATTTCCAAAAAGTTATAGCAATATGGAGATGAACAACCACAGTTAGAACAGTAATTAGATTCAATAAAGTCTTCAATAATATTATAAGCATTAAAAAATATAAAAAGATCGCCTATAGTACCATTGTGTTTGAAATAAGTTTTACCAAATAGTGTAACATTATTTGAATTGTTTTCATTGTTCCAATTGCCGTTGTATGATAAAATAATATTTTCAAATAAATCGATACCTGTTTGTATATCGTAGTGCTTATCTTGTAAAAACACGGCTTTTGACTTATTATATCTATCATTTACATAAAAATGGTTCTCTTCAATTTTTGTATTTGTACTATAAGCTACTATGGAAAAAGACTTTTGGTTTCGAAATTCATTATTCGAGATTTTAATATCAGAGGAGAATTCATCAATACTTATTCCTTTATCAGAGTTTCCTGTGATCAAAGATTCAAGTATTGAAATGTTTTGTGAATTATAAATATCGACCATAGAACTTGTATTTGTTCCGTGCATATTAATATCGTTAATGTCAATATTTGATGAATTTAAAATAATAAAGCAAGGGTGATTTTCTGCTGTAATTTGAGTTTTAATATTGCTAGGTATAGACTCAAACTTTAAATTCTTACAGTTAGTAAGCTTTATTGGATCTTTGAAATTATATTGACCTTCAAAAAGGAATGTAATGTCTTGTTTTTGAATGTTTCCTTTAATATCATCAATTGTTTTAACTAAAATCGTGTTTTCAGCTAATATATTTTTTCGACTTATTTCAATACCATTCTTTATTGCAATAATTCCAACAACATTACCCTTTTTGTTAAAGACATTCCATGTTCCATCACCTAACTGTCCTTCAAATTTTACTCTTTTTCTTATTATACCAATATCAAAATAAACCAAGTATTCCTTCTCCCAAACTCCGTCTCCTTGAAGTACAATTTTTTGTCTTCCATTTTCTGATTCATATAAGACCTGTTTATCAATGCTTACATGATCTTTTTGATTATTTATAATTATTACAACAAAAAATATGACGGATATTAATGAAAAAAGGATAGTATGTATAGAAAGAAATATTTTTTTCCATTTATAACCTTTTATAAAAAACAGTAGCAAAATGACTACTAAAGATATTACTGTTGTTATTTTTATCCATAAATCTCGTTCTTTGAAAAATAGAGGAATAGTAAGCAAAAAGATTATTGCATAAAAAATAATTAAGGAGTACTTTTTCCAAGATGTTTTTGATGATTTTAAGACTTTATATGTAAGAGAAACAAAGAAAATTATAAAAAACAATGCTATTAAAGCAAAAGTAATCATAGAAGCCCATGATTTTCTAATATCCCAATCTTCAATATCGACCACGAATGCACCCAATATTAATATACTTATAATAATTGGAGAGATAATGAATGTTATCGTTGAAAGTTTTTTCATAATATAAAATTTAATGTGTTTAGGATAAGGTCAAGGTATTTTCCCTTATTTATGTACCATGTAGCTTGTTTTCAAAACTCTAAGTTAAACTTATAATTGAAGCCGAAGATAACAAAACATAGCCAAACTGCAAAGTCTCAAAATTAATCTTGGTGAGACATTAGTAGTTGCTTTAAATATCTTTATATATAAGATTTTTGGTTAAAAATCATAAAATAAAAAAAACCTGACACTTTCGTATCAGGCTTTCTGTAGTAGCGGGGATAGGACTCGAACCTATGACCTTTGGGTTATGAGCCCAACGAGCTACCAACTGCTCCACCCCGCAATATATTTTAAGTACGTTTATTTCTGCTTTATTGCGGATGCAAATCTACATAATGCTTGCTAAATATCAAAATATTTTTAACTTTTCTTGCATTTTGATTGTGTTAATTTTATAGTATAACACATATTTGATTCAGTATCAATTGTTAAAAGATGTTATTTTGATCAGATAAATGTCATAATTTTTTCGATTTATTCATTTGTTTCTTCTATTTTAGTAGGCTTAATTTAAAGTGTTTTCTGTGTTGAAAGTATTATCTTTGCAAAAATTTATATTAATTGATGGTTAAAGAAAAAAAGAAACACCTGGTTAATAAGCTTAGACATAAGTATCGTCTAATAATATACAATGATGATACTTTTGAGGAAGTTGGATTTTTACGTCTTTCGAGATTAAATCTATTTTCTATTATTGGATCAGGGCTTATATTATTGGTTACAGCAATAACCGTTTTAATTGCATTTACACCGATCAGAGAGTTTATTCCTGGTTATCCGGATGGTGAAATGACAAGAAATATTAGAAATAATGTAATAAAGTTAGATTCGCTGGAACATGAATTAGAAATTCGTGATCGATATTTTGCAAGTATAAATACAATAATAAGAGGTGGTAATCCTTTAAGTTATGAAAGCGCAAGAGATACATCGGTTAGTTACGAAGAAATTACATTTGATAAATCGGAACATGATTCATTGTTGCGTCAGCAAATTGAAGAAGAGGAATTGTATAATTTGTCAATTTTAACAAAAACAACAAATAAAACTGATTTTTCAAGAATTCATTTTTATTCACCGGTTAAAGGTTTAATTACGAATTCGTTTAATCCAAACGAAAATCATTTAGGTACCGATGTAGTTACAGCATCTAATAATGTTGTTGTAGCGGTACTTGAAGGAACTGTTATTATTGCAAACTGGACATTGGAAACAGGATATGTAATACAAATACAGCACAACAATAATCTAATTTCAATATATAAGCATAATTCTGAACTTTTGAAGAAAGTTGGAAATCATGTTACAGCAGGAGAGGCAATTGCAATAATTGGTAATTCAGGTGAACTTACCAGCGGACCACATCTTCATTTTGAGTTATGGCATAATGGAACACCTTTAGATCCGGAAGATTATGTGGCATTTTAGTTACAAAAAGAGGGAAGAATAAGCGAGGAATTGATGAAAAAGAGAATTGCAATATTAGGATCTACAGGTTCAATCGGAACACAGGCTTTGGAAGTGGTGAGAGAAAATCCCGATCGTTTTGAGGTTGAAGTTTTAACTGCCTATAATAATGTTGAATTATTATCAAAACAAGCAAAAGAATTTCATCCAAATACGGTGGTTATTGCGAACGAATCAAAATACGATGAGTTGTGCGCTGCATTAGGCCATCTTCCACTTAAAATATATGCAGGTAATGAGGCTGTTGCCCAAGTAGTTGAAATGGATACTATTGACATAGTTCTTACTGCAATGGTAGGATATTCAGGTTTGCTTCCAACTATAAATGCAATAAAATCAGGAAAAACAATAGCACTTGCAAATAAAGAAACACTTGTTGTTGCAGGTGAAATAATTCAAAAATTAGCATTACAACATAAAGTTAATATATATCCTGTTGATTCTGAGCATTCCGCAATTTTTCAATGTTTGGTAGGCGAAGGACAAAATGCAATTGAAAAAATTATATTAACGGCTTCTGGAGGACCTTTCCGAGGAAAGAATCTGGATTTTCTAAAAACAGCAACGAGAGAGAACGCCTTAAAACATCCCAATTGGGATATGGGTGCTAAAATCACCATTGATTCTGCTACAATGATGAATAAAGGTTTGGAAGCTATCGAGGCCAAATGGTTGTTCGGGTTAAATCCAAATCAAATTGAGGTTGTCGTTCATCCTCAGTCAATTGTGCATTCAGCTGTGCAGTTTCAAGATGGATCAATGAAAGCACAAATGGGATTACCCGATATGAAATTACCCATTTTATATGCTTTGGGTTTCCCTGATCGTATAAAAACTAATTTCCCAAGATTTAGTTTTTGGGATTATCCCGAACTTACATTTGAGAAGCCCGATTTAAAGAGTTTTAGGAATCTGGCTTTGGCATTTGAAGCAATGGAAAAATGTGGAAATATGCCTTGTATTTTAAATGCTGCAAACGAAATTGCTGTTGAAGCATTCTTAAAAGATAAAATAGGCTTTAGTGAAATGACTGATGTTATTGAACAAAGCATGCAAAAAATAGCTTATATAAAACATCCTGAACTGGATGATTTAATAAATACAGATAAAGAAACGAGAGAGTTTACAAAAACAATAATAAATAGTAGATAGATGGAAATATTAGTTAAAACAGGACAATTTTTACTTAGCATATCCATATTGGTAATATTACACGAATTTGGACATTTTGCATTCGCTAAAATTTTTAAAACGAGGGTTGAAAAATTTTATTTATTCTTTAATCCTTGGTTTTCGCTTTTTAAATTTAAAAAAGGCGAAACTGAATATGGTTTAGGTTGGTTACCATTGGGTGGTTATGTTAAAATTTCTGGTATGATCGATGAGTCAATGGATAAAGAACAGATGAAACAACCTGCACAACCTCATGAATTCAGAGCAAAGAAAACATGGGAAAGGTTATTGATTATGCTTGGAGGAGTTATGGTTAATTTCATTACAGCATTGGTTATTTATTCTGCAGTTTTATACACTTGGGGTGAACAATATTTACCTAACAAGAATGTAGAAAACGGGATAGTAGTTGATTCTTTAGCATATGATATGGGTTTGCGCAACGGAGATAAAATTATAGCATTGGATGGTGTTGAATTAGAAGATTTTTATGCATTAATTTCACAATTAGTACTAGATGATGTAAAAACGATTCAAGTTGAAAGAGATGGAAGCCAAAGAGAAATTCCTGTTCCGGAATCAATAATTCCTCAGCTTTTAAAAAGCCCCGATTTTGTTGAAGTGCGTATTCCATTTTATATAGGTGCTTTTGCAAAAGATGCACCGGCTAAAAAAGCAGGTTTTAAATTGAAAGATAAAATGATTGCAATTAACGGGAATCCAACGGTATTTCACGATCAGTTTAAAGATACTCTTTCTCATTATAAAAATAGTACAGTGTTAATTTCTGCTTTACGAGATACTGATACAGTTCATTACGAGGTTAATGTGCCAGAAACAGGATTGATAGGAATTGGAGCTAGTGGGTCATTAAGTGAACTTTTCGAGCTTGAAAGTATTGAATACAGTTTTATGGCATCTATTCCAGCTGGAATAGATAAAGGACTTGAAACTTTTGGAAGCTATTTAAAACAGCTAAAACTGATATTTTCACCAAAAACAGAAGCATATAAATCGCTTGGAGGTTTTATTACTATTGGAAAAATTTTCCCAGGAACATGGAACTGGCAAGCATTCTGGAATTTAACAGCATTTTTGTCTATAATTCTTGCAATAATGAACGTGCTTCCTATACCTGCGTTGGATGGAGGTCATGTAATGTTTTTATTGTATGAAATAATAACTGGACGTAAGCCAAGTGATAAATTTTTGGAATACGCTCAAATGGCGGGAATGATTCTATTATTAGGACTTCTACTTTATGCAAACGGTAACGATATTTTTAAACTGTTTAAATAAATAATAAAATATCTTACATTTGTATAAACAATTAATTATAAAGCTATGCTAGAATCGATTATTTTATTATTTGGAGGTATAGGTGGATTAGAAATTGCTCTTATTGTTTTAGTAGTCTTATTAATTTTTGGTGGACGTAAAATACCGGAGCTAATGAGAGGTCTTGGTCAGGGAATGAAGGAATTTAAAAATGCCACTAAGGAAGATAAAGAAGATCAGGATACTGAAGAAAAGAAATAATAATATTTTAAATATAATTACAGCCTGCGCTAATACTAAATTTGGTGCAGGCTTTTTTATAATTTTTTTAATGTTAACAAAAAACAATTTGCTTTTTCATATTATTTAATGAATAAGTTTTAGATAAATATTATTTTTACCCTTTAAATGATTATTTATAGAGTGTTAATTTAAAATTATATGGGCAGGAGAATTTGTATCTTACTATTGGTTGGGTTTTTAGTTTCAAATATTGGTGTAAGAGTATTTGCTGGTAATTCAAATTTTATTTTTACTGTTAATGATGAAAACCCAGAGATTAAGAAAAAGAAAAAAGATTCTATTCCGATCTACCCTGATTTAGTTTATGAATATAAAATAGCTGAACTTAATAATCTTACTCCAATAGAACTGGAATATAACGATCGTGTGAGAAGATACATTGATGTATATACAATAGAGCGACGTGAGCATTTAGCTAAAATAATTGGATTAGCAGAATTGTATTTTCCCATTTTCGAGGAAATGTTAGATAAATATCAATTGCCGCTTGAATTAAAATATCTTGCTATTGTTGAGTCGGCACTTGACCCAAGAGCAATTTCATCCTCTGCAGCCGTTGGATTGTGGCAATTTAAGATTAATACAAGCAAAATGTTTGATCTTGAGGTAAATTCATATGTTGATGAACGTTGCGATCCATATAAAGCAACAGAAGCAGCTTGCAGTTATTTGCAATATTTATATCGTATTTATAACGATTGGCAATTGGCTCTTGCAGCTTATAATGGAGGTCCTGGAGTTGTTAGGAATGCAATTGCACGATCGGGTGGAAAAACAAATTTCTGGGAAATTCAACCTTATTTGCCTGATCAAACTAATGGATATGTACCTGCTTTTATTGCTGTAAATTATGTAATGAATTATTATAAAGATCATAATATTGATCCAGTTCGTTCCGATTTTATACATATAAATGTTGACACTCTGAAAATTAATAAGGCTGTAAGCTTTAAACGAATTTCTGATATTATAAAAGTTCCAGTCGAAACACTTCAATTTCTAAATCCATCGTATAAATTGGATTATATTCCTAAGATGAAAGAATCTGCAACTGTGATTTTACCGCTTGGAAAAATAAGAGCTTTTCTTAAAAACGAAAAGGTGCTTTTTGATGAATCAATCTCAAGCGATGATGTAGAAGTTACGGTAAATTTAGGAGAAACAAATGGAAAAATGAAAATAGTTCATGAAGTTGCGAGAGGTGAGTATTTTCATAAAATTGCAATAAAATATAATTGCACAATTGAAGATATTAAAATTTGGAATAGTTTACCAACTAATGATCTGAGCGTTGGTCAAAAGCTTGATGTATGGGTTATACCGCAAATGGCAACAATGATAGAGGAGGAAAAAAACAGACCTAAACAACAAAGAGATTCGACTGATCGTTTTATTTATTATACTGTTCAAAAAGGCGATACTGTTTGGAGTATTGCAAATAAATTTAATTGCAGATCAATTTCAGAATTAAAAGAAGAAAATAATATTACAGATGAAAATGGTCTAAAACCCGGAGTTAAACTAAAAATATATCTGAATAAATAAATTATTTCAATAAATATTACTTCTTATGAAAAAAGCATTCGTATCAGTTATTGCCATAATTATTGTTTTTTCTTCGTGTAAAGAAAAAAATTCATCAGCATTATTAACAAATGTAACAGGAAAATCGGGCGAGGTTGTGCTTGTTATTGATCCTGACCATTGGAGTTCTGAAGTTGGAAAGGAGTTTCGTAAAAAATTAAGTCAGGAACACCCTGCTTTACCACAGAGTGAGCCAATGTTTGATCTTGTACATATTCCATATGAAGCTTTTACAAATATTTTTAAAACACATCGAAATATTATTATTGCTAAAGTTGACAATAATCTACACGAACCAAAAATGATTGTTCAGAAAGATTTATGGGCTAAACCGCAGATTATTGTAAGTGTTATGGCTCAGAACGATAGTGCATTAGCAAGTGTGATCAGAGAAAAGGGAGATATTCTGGTAGATCGAATTCTTAAAATGGAGTTGGAACGTTATAATAAGAATTATAAAAAGTATGAACAGATGGGTATCGCCGATCGATTAGGACAAAAGTTCGGAGTAAGATTAACCATTCCAAAGGGATATACATTGGATGTTGATACAACTGACTTTGTGTGGATAGAAAGCCGTGGTCGGGGTGATGTAGTTCAGGGTATTTTAGTATATTCATATGATAAACCAGAAGTTGAATTAACATCAGATTACTTATTTGCAAAAAGAACTCAGTTTACAAAAAAGTTTATTCCAGGACCAACAGAAGGTTCATATATGGCTGTTGAAACAGAAGCTGCAACATTCAGAAGAGAAATAGAAGTAAATGAAATTGACGTGGTAGAGCTAAGGAGTTTGTGGAAAATTGAAAACGATTTTATGGGTGGACCGTTTATTAGTTTCTCATTTATTGATAAGAATAATAAGGTAATTAATATTGATGGATTTGTTTTTGCTCCTCAGTTTGACAAGCGTGATTATTTACGTCAGGTGGAAGCAATTTTAAATTCAGTACAAATACCTGTTAATGAGTCAGCTAATTAGTCAAAGCCAGATTGAAAGATCTAAAAAAGAAGAAAAATTTGTTTTATTAACCGCAGAGCAGGTTCGTAAGGATTTTGCAATGTTTGGAATGGACGTTAAGTTTTCTGGTAATGTAAATTTTGTTTACGAAGAATTATTCAATCAGTTAAAGGTTTATATCGATAAATTATTAAGCGATGATTCAGAAAAACTCATGTCGCTTTTATATCAGATTGATCTGAGTGAAAAAGAGCTTTCGAAAAATGATCCAAATATGCAATTCGAAACAATACCAGAAATTGTTACACATAAGATACTCGAAAGGGAACTAAAAAAAGTTTTAATCAGAACATATTTTAAAGAAAAGGGACAAGATTAGTCCCTTTTTTAGTTTAATAAACATCCTCCTTTTTCACCACCTTCTGGCCCAAGCTCGATTATATTGTCAGCAAATTTTATTAACCAAGGATGATGCTCAATAATGTATAAAGCATGACCTTTGTCTCTAAGTCCGGATAACACAGTTAACAGTTTTTCAATATCATAAAAGTGTAAGCCTGTTGTTGGTTCATCGAGCAAATACAAAGATTTTTCTTTTGTTTTTTTGAGTAACTCTTTTGCCAGTTTTAATCGTTGCGATTCACCGCCTGAGAGTGTTGTTGCCGATTGTCCTAATTTCAAATGTCCTAATCCTAAATCACATAATAATTCAAAAGCAGAACTTAATTTTTCTTCAGTTTTAAAAATATCAGAAGAATTATTAACAGTTAATTCTAATATTTCCGAAATAGATAATCCATTCCATTTCACCTGAAGTGTTTTATCAGTAAACCTTTTTCCATTACAAATATTACAAGTAAGCCATACATCAGAAAGAAAATCCATCGAAACTTTAGTTTGTCCTTGCCCTTTGCAGGCCTCGCATCTACCACCTTTTGTATTATATGAAAATTGTGATTTCTTAAATTTATTTTTTATTGCAAGATCTGTATTTGCATATAAATCACGAATCTGCTCGTATAAATTAAGAAAGGTTAAAGGTGTGCTCAACGGATTCTTTCCTATTGCCGATTGATCCATTTTTATTATGGAACTAAACTGGTCTAATCCATTAATCAACTTACAATTTATTGCTTTGTTTGCTGCAGAAGATTTGGCAATAACATCAAAAAGTAAACTGGATTTTCCGCTTCCCGAAACACCAGAAAAAACTGTTACACCATTTATTGGGAGATTTATATCGATATTTTTAAGATTGTTTGCAAAAGCAGATTCAATTCTAATTCCGAATTGAATATTTAGTTCAGTTTTTGGAAAATCGAACTTAAACTCTTTTTGTAAATATTTTGATGTAAGTGATTTCGTATTTTTAAAGAAATCATTTGTATTACCTTGAGCAGTGATTTCACCACCTTCATCTCCGGCATTAGGACCTAATTCAATGATGTAATCGGCAGATTTTATAACTTCTTCATCATGCTCAACAACAACAACCGTATTGTTTTCCGAAAGTTTTTTTATTAGCTCAATCAGATTTTTGGTGTCATTAGAATGCAAACCAACTGTTGGTTCATCCAACACATAGGTTATACCCATTAACTCACCACCCAATTGAGAAATAAGTCTAATCCTTCGACCTTCACCACCGGAAAGGGTCATTGTATTTCTGTCAATACTAAGATATCCCAATCCAATTTTTATCATGGCATTTAATTTGAAAATGCATGATTTTATAATTTCTGAAGCAATAATATAATCCTTATCTGAAAGAGTGTTTTTTAGTTTCTCGAAATATAATATTGACTCTTTTGCTTCTAATTCAGATAGCTCTGCAATATTCTTGTTTGCAATTTTGTATTTTAGTATTTCTGGATTTAAACGACTTCCTGCGCAATGATCACACTTAACTTCTTTCATTAGTGCTGCTACATTTTCACCACCTTGCTTGTCATGTTTTCTAAAATATTCATCCTCAACATAATTTACTAAACCTAACCATTTTGCTGTAAATTGATGAGTTCCTTCTCTGTTTTTTCGTTTAAATGTCCATGAGGAATCATACTTAGTATCATCAGTTCCAAATAAGGCAATTTCTTTAGCTTTTTCGCTCAAATCTTTCCAAGCTGGATTAAAATCTATGTTATTTGCTTTGCCAACTTCAATTAAAATAGCCATATGCTGTCCAAATGGATCGCCGTAAAATTTTCCTGGTTTTGAACCATTCAGGGCTCCATTTGCAATTGCTAATTCCGGATTTGAAATTAATTTATCAGGATCACAAGTAAGTTGATATCCTAAACCATTACAAACTTGACATGCTCCTGTCTGATGATTAAACGAAAAATGGCTTGATAAAGCATTACATGTATTTCCGTTCTTATCTTTTGAAATTCTTGAAAATAATAAACGGTAAAGATCATAAAGTCCTGTTATAGTGCCTACTGTTGCCCGCGGATTTTTCGATACTGCTTTATTGTCAATTGCAATTGTCGGTGTTAATCCTTTGCATTCTAAAATTTCGGGTCTTGATTTTTGCTGAATTAAACTTCGTGCATATGTCGAAAAACTTTCGGTAAATCTAAATTGTCCTTCTGCAAATAATGTATCGAATGCCAATGAAGATTTACCACTTCCACTTATTCCTGTAAGTACTGTTAATTTATTCCGCGGAATTTCGACATCAATATTTTTTAAATTATGTGTATTAACACCATTTAAAACAATTGGTGCGTGAATTACATCATGCAAATCAACATCTTCATTCGTTATTTTACGGTGTTTATTTACAGATAAAGCTTTGCCCGTAAGAGAGTTTTTACAATTTAAAAGATTTGTATATGATCCTGAAAATATAAGCTCTCCGCCAGAATTTCCTCCTTCAGGACCTAAATCAACAATATGATCTGCATTTTTAATTATCTGTGTCTCATGCTCAATAACAATTACAGTATGATTGTTTTTTGTAAGATCATTTAAAGCATTTATCAAAATTGAAACATCATAAGAATGAAGTCCTGTAGTTGGCTCGTCAAAAATATAGAGCGTATGACTTTTAGCTGGTTTTACTAATTCTGATGCCAGTTTCAATCTTTGTGCTTCACCGCCAGAGAGAGTTGTGGCCGATTGACCTAACGATAAATACCCAAGACCAAGTTTGTTCAATATAGTTAAATAATGCCTTATTTTAGGTTCATCTTTAAAAAATTCAAGTGCATCAGAAATTTCCATTTTTAATACTTCGGATATGTTCTTCCCGTTGTATTTTATATGAAGTGTTTCGGTATCGTACCTTTTTCCATCACAGCTTTCACAAACAGTTTCAACATTACTTAAAAAGTGCATTCCGGTTTGAATATATCCTGCACCTTCACAGGTTTCGCATCGACCACCTTTTGTATTAAACGAAAAATGTCCCTGGTTCCATTTATTTTTCTTGGATTCTACCTGAGCAGCAAATAAACTTCTAATTAGATCAAAAAGCTTTGTGTATGTTGCGGGATTACTTCTTGGTGTACGTCCAATTGGCGACTGGTCTATTTCAATTATTTTATGAATTTCGCTATCGGATCTTATTTCTTTAAAGCTTTTGTCTATAGGCTTTCCTGAAAATAATTGCTCATAATATTTACCTAAAACATGAAATACTAAAGTTGATTTCCCGGCACCAGAAACACCTGTTACAACA
>DAOUTQ010000038.1 GCA_030668615.1 Bacteroidales bacterium
AGTACTTAATTTTAAAAAAATAGCAAGTGGATGAAAATAAATTAGATAATAATGTCGTTTAATGTAATTAAATTTTAGCATATTAAAGTAAAATTGTACATTTGCAAAATGTTTAAAAAAATGAGAAGATTAATACCAATTTTTTTACTGATAATAATAGTTTCATCGTGTAAATACGAGAAGTTATTAAAAAGCAGAGATTATAGATTGAAATATAATAAAGCTCTGGAATATTATGCTGAAGAAGATTATATGAGAGCTCAAGGTTTGTTTGAACAATTAAAACCGGTATTAAAAGGTACAAACCAGGCTGATACAGTTTTTTATTATGGGGCTTATTGTAGTTACAATCAGAAACAATATTTGCTTGCCTCGCATTATTTTGATGAATTTAAAAACATCTTTACTAATAGTCCATATGTTGAGGAAGCTGAGTATATGAGTGCTTATTGTATTTATCTAATGACACCACGTCCAAGTTTGGATCAGACATATACATATCAGGCAATATCATCATTAAGTCTATATTTGTCTAGGTATTCAGATAGTGAAAGAACAGATGAATGTATTAGAATTATCCAGGAGCTTAGGGATAAATTGGTTGATAAATCATATCAAAATGCAAAATTGTATTTTGAGCTTGGGGACTATAAAGCAGCAATTGTTGCTCTAAATATAGGTCTGGATGATTTTCCTGAGACTAAATACAGAGAAGAAATGTTGTATCTTATTCTTAGATCAAAATATTTATTAGCTGAAAATAGTGTTCGAAATAAAAAAATTGAAAGATATCAATCAGCAGTTGATGAGTATTATTCATTTTTGGATGAGTTTCCTGAAAGTGAATATATGAAAGATGCTGTTGAGATGTTTGATAATTCAAATTCAGTATTGAAAAATTAATTTTTTAAATTATATAAAGGATGGATTATAAAAAGACTAAAGCACCTGTAACTACTGTTACACGAAATCTTAATGAGATAGGGAGTGTTACAGGAAATATTTATGAAACAGTTGCAATTGTGTCTAAAAGAGCGAATCAGATTAGTAGTGAGCTAAAAGAAGAATTAAACCGAAAGTTAGAAGAATTTGCTTCTTACACTGATAATCTTGAAGAGGTATTTGAGAATAGAGAGCAAATTGAAATTTCAAGATTTTATGAGAGACTCCCAAAACCTTCATTAATTGCAATTGAAGAGTTTCTCGATGAACAAATTTATTTCAGAAAGCCAGAGGCAGAAGAAAACGAATAGTTCTGAACTAAAAAATTAGCTTATGAAGCTAAAAGGAAAAAATATTTTATTGGGAATTACCGGAGGAATAGCGGCCTATAAGGCTGCTATTCTTATAAGGTTGCTTATTAAAGAAGGCGCTGAAGTTAAGGTTGTTATGACAAAGTTAGCTAAAGAGTTTATTACACCATTAACCATGGCAACATTATCAAAAAATCCAATATTAGTTGAATTTTTTGATCCGGAAAACGGACAATGGAATAGTCATGTTGATTTAGGGTCATGGTCCGATTTATTTTTAATAGCACCTGCAACTGCAAATTCGATGGGTAAAATGGCACATGCTGTTGCCGATAATTTATTAATTACTACATATTTATCAGCAAAATGCCCTGTAATGATTGCTCCAGCTATGGACCTCGACATGTTTCAACATCCTGCTAATTTAAAAAATATTGAAACACTTAAATCATACGGAAATATTATTGTTGAACCGGAAAGTGGTGAATTAGCAAGTGGGTTGGTTGGAAAAGGCAGAATGGCAGAACCAGAAATGATTACTGAAAGAGTTATTAAATTCTTTTCTTCAAAAAAAAAACTAAAATCTAAAAAGATCCTTGTTACGGCAGGTCCGACTTATGAGCCAATTGATCCTGTAAGATTTATAGGAAATTATAGCTCAGGTAAGATGGGTTATGCAATAGCTGAAGAGTTGGCTTCTCAAGGTGCTGAAGTTATTTTAGTTTCAGGTCCAACACATTTGGAACCTTCAAACGCACTTATCACTAAAATAAAAATAAAAACAGCCCAGGAAATGTATACTGAGTCTGTTAAATACTTTCCTGAGTGCGATGCTGCAATTATGTCGGCTGCAGTTGCAGATTTTAAACCTATGGTTTATTTTGATAAAAAAGTAAAACGTGGGGAAGATGAAATGCAAATTAAATTGGAACCAAATAAAGATATTGCTGCTGAGCTTGGCAAAATGAAGAAAAAGAATCAGAAACTTATTGGTTTTGCTTTAGAAACAAATGATGAATTTGAAAATGCTAAAAAGAAAATTAAAATTAAAAACCTTGATTTTATCGTTCTTAATTCATTAAATGAAGATGGTGCCGGATTCGGATATGATACAAACAAAATAAGTATTATTGATAAGGAGCATAATCACACCAATTTTGAGTTAAAACCTAAAAAAGAAGTGGCCGTCGATATTGTTAATGAAGTGATTAAAACACTTATGAAATTATAAAACATGAAGAAAATAGCAGTACTAATTTTTGGAGTAATATTTTTTTGCAATGTATCTTATAGTCAGGAATTAAGGTGTAATATACAGGTTAATTCTACACAAATTCAAGGAACAAACAAACAGGTTTTCCAAACATTACAAACCGCTATTTACGAATTCATGAATAACAGAGCTTGGACAAATCATGTATATACAAATGAAGAACGTATTGAGTGTAATATCTTAATAAACCTGCAGTCTCATAGTGGCGATGAGTTTAAAGGAAGTATTCAAGTACAGTCGCGTCGTCCTGTTTTTAATTCATCATACAATACTACCATTCTAAACTTTAAGGATGATGATTGTAAATTTAATTATATAGAATTCGAAACTCTTGAATTTAGTGAGTCAGAACACAGATCGAATTTAACTTCACTTCTTGCATATTATGCATATATTATTATAGGACTAGATTATGATTCTTTTTCTATGTTAGGAGGAACAGAATATTTTCAGAAGGCAGAACAAATTGTAAATTATGCTCAAAATGCTCCAGAAAAAGGATGGAAAGCATTTGAAAGTAGAAAAAACAGATATTGGTTAGTTGAAAATATATTAAACGATAGATATAAAGGTTTAAGACAGTTTCTATATCGTTACCACAGATTGGGCCTTGATGTAATGGATAGTAAGGAAGCTACAGGAAGAACAGAAATTGCAGAAAGTCTTGATTTACTACAAAAAATATATCGCCAGAAACCTGATCCGTATTTATTTTATTATGATCTGATAATGAATGCTAAATCAGATGAATTAGTGAATGTATTCTCTGAGTCGTTTATGGCTGAGGCCGATAGAGTATATAAAATATTAGTGGAAATTGATCCTGCACATGTGGAGAAATATAAGAAAATCAAAGAATAAAAATCAACAATTTTATTTTGAAATTATTGCAGTTTAAAAAAGAATATCAATAATCTTTTTTTAGTAAGTTTGTATTCACTTTTCAGATAAACTGATATTTATGCTTCAATCAATATATATTCAGAATTACGCGTTAATCAATGAGTTAGAAATTGATTTTAACAAAGGATTGAATATTATTACGGGTGAAACAGGTGCAGGAAAATCAATTTTACTTGGAGCATTATCGCTTGTTCTTGGTCAAAGAGCTGATACTTCTGTTTTAAAAGATAAGACACGTAAATGTTTTGTTGAGGCAAAATTTCAAATTAAGCAATACCTGATTAAAGATTTTTTTAAGCAAAACGATTTAGACTATGAAGATCTTACAACAATCAGACGTGAAATAACAGATAATGGTAAATCAAGAGCTTTTATTAATGATACTCCTGTAAACCTGACAGTTTTAAAAGATTTAAGTAATAATTTGATTGATATTCATTCACAACACGAAAGTTTACTTTTAGGTGATGATCATTTTCAATTAAGCCTCGTAGATTCATTTGCTAATCATTACGATTTACTTGATAATTATAGGAACAAATTTGAAGAGTACAATATATTAACAACAGAATATAAAAAGTTGTTAAATAATGCAGATAAGGCTAAAGCTGATCTTGATTATTATCAGTTTCAGTTCGATCAACTTGAAGCTATAAAGCTGGTTGAAGGTGAGCAGGAAGAAATGGAGGCTGAGCTTGAGCAACTAAATCATGCTGAAGAAATAAAGTTAAATCTAACAAATAGCGATCAATTACTTTCAGGAGAAGATGTTTCTATCATATCAAATTTGAAACAGACAAAAAGTGCAATTGAATCCATCTCAAAATATATAAAAGAAGGTGAGAGCTTGGTTCAAAGAATTGATTCGGTTTATATTGAACTTCAGGATGTTAATAATGAGATAGAAAAACTAAACGAAAAAATTGAGCACGATCCTGTAAGGATTGAATTTATACGCGAACGTCTTGATACTATTTATTCTCAGCAACAAAAACATAAAGCAGCTACAATAAAAGAGCTCATTGATATTAAAGAACAATTACAGAAAAAGATAGATCATATTACTTCTTATGATTTTGAAACCGAGAAAATTAAAAAGGAAATTGATTCTTTAAACAATGAACTTCATTCATTATCAGATTCAATATCAGAAAATAGGAAAAATATTATTCCTAAAATTGAAAAAAAGGTAGTTGAGATTCTTCAGCTATTAGGTATCCCAAATGCTGATTTTAAAGTAGAGCAAGTGCCTGCAGAAGAGTTTTTACCAACAGGAAAAGAGTTTATTAAATTTTTATTTTCAGCAAATAAAAATGTTGCTTTAGAAGAATTATCTAAAGTAGCTTCTGGAGGTGAAATTTCCAGGTTAATGATTAGTATAAAATCTCTGATAGTAGAAACAACTACTTTACCTACAATTATTTTTGATGAAATTGATACTGGGACGTCTGGCGAGATAGCTGATAAGATGGGATCAATAATTAAACACATGTCTGAAAAAATGCAGGTAATAAATATTACGCATTTACCTCAGATTGCAAGTAAAGGTGATTTTCATTATTTGGTTTATAAAAAAGATAATCACGAAACTACAAATACATATATAAAACTCTTATCAAAAGACGAAAGAATAAATGAAATTGCGAAAATGCTAAGTGGCGAGGCGCTTACAGATGCAGCAATTCAGAATGCAAGAGTTTTGTTATCTAAATAAGAATAAATCTTAATAATCGTGCAAGTGAACAATAATTTTGCTTAATTGTATCTAACTTGTACAAATAAAAAAGTTTAAACATGGCATTTAATTTATTAAAAGGTAAAAAAGGATTAATATTTGGTGCATTGAACGATAAATCAATAGCATGGAAGGTTGCTGAAAAAGCTTACGAAGAAGGTGCGGAAATAGTTTTAACAAACGCGCCGTTTGCATTACGTCTTGGAGATACTGAGGAACTTGCAAAAAAATGTAATACAGAAGTTATTTCTGCAGATGCAACAAGTGTTCCAGATATCGAGAATTTAATTGATAAAACAATGGAAAGGTTTGGAGGTAAGTTTGATTTTATTCTTCATTCAATAGGAATGTCTCCAAACGTTCGTAAAGGAATAACATACGATAACCTGAATTACGAGTATTTTCTAAAAACACTTGATGTTTCAGCATTATCATTTCATAAAATCTTACAGGTTTCACGAAAAAAGGACGCCCTTAATGATTGGGGTTCTGTGATTGCACTTTCATATGTGGCTGCACAGCGTACTTTATATGGTTATAACGATATGGCTGATGCTAAATCATTATTAGAATCCATAGCACGAAGCTTTGGATATATTTATGGTAGAGAGAAAAAAATCAGAATAAATACTATATCTCAGTCACCAACTCCAACAACTGCTGGTTCAGGAATTATGGGATTAGAAGGATTAATGGATTTTTCGAATAGAATGTCGCCTTTAGGAAATGCAACTGCTGAAGAATGTGCCGATTATTGCGTAACAATGTTCTCTGATTTAACTAAAAAGATTACAATGCAAAACATATTCCACGATGGAGGATTTTCGAGTATGGGTATGAGTAGAAGAGCAATGGAAGTGTATAGCAAAAATCTTGAAGAGTGTTTAGAATTCAGGGATGTTACACATAAATTTGAAGAATTTTAAAAAAAAATCAAAGCCAGTGAAATTTCACTGGCTTTTTTAATATTATCTTTATCAAGATTATCTAAAATAAATAGTTCATTCCAATGTAAAGTCCACTTGAACCATCTCTTATATCATTAGCAAGACCATAATCGAACGCTATAATAAAGTTCTCGTTAAGTGCAAAATGCAAGCCTATTCCATAACCTAAATGAAGTTTATCATTTTCTGTTCCGAAATAATTATCTAAGTCAACACTTCCGTCATCAGGAATATTTGATTTATCAATTTTAGTTTCTTGAACAACTTGTCCGAAATCAGTAAATCCACTAAGGGCTATATAGATATTTTGATTTTTTATTACAGTTCGAACAAATTTCCATCTAAATTCAAGATTTCCATATACAATACCATCACCTATAATCCTGTCTCTTAAAACACCTCTTATTGATTTTGCGCCTCCAAGTCCTTCAATTACAATAGAAGGATTATATGAGAAATTCAAATAAGGCAACATATAATATGGAGTTTCTCCAGCTATAGTTCCCTGATAGCCTAATCGATACGCAAAAGATAATTTCTTTTGAATCAATGTAAAATATTGGCGATGCGTAAGTGATAACTGTGTGTAATCATTTTCATAATTATCCATAAATTTCGGAGCTGTTACTAGAATAACTTCAGACCAAACTCCTGACATTGGATTTGCTTCATTATCTCTTGTGTCATAAACCGCACCTAATTTCACATAATTAATTTTACCACCATTGGCTTCTTTTTCCGAAATAATTCCCCAAGCAACATATTCGTCATATAATCCAGGAACACTATCAGTTTCGGGGAGCAAATCTTCAACTTCTTTTCCTTCATTAAGAGCATCAATATCAACAGAACCCATTTTGTGATTCACATGTGCTAATCCTGCAACCCATTTAAAATTATCATTAAACATTCTTCCTGAAAAATCAGCAGTAAAACGAATCATTTTTCGCTCCATTCTATAATACATTCTCGATTTATATAGAGAGTTATTTGGATCATCATCTGTAAAATCAGAATTGAAAATAGATTGATATCCGTTAAAACCATAAAAATCTAATGCTTGTTCTGTTAAGTAACTAAAATCACTTGTTATTCTTATGGGCATTTCAGGAAACATGTGTTCTGAATCAAATGAGATCTGGTTTATACCGCTTCCTTTTGTTGTTCGTGAAATTTCAAGATAAATCGATTGTAAATACTCAGGATAACTTGTAGGTTTACCGTAATTGTAAAAATTTACTAATCCACCATACTTAAAACCCAAATCGCTGTCGTATGCAACTACCGGAACAGCACCGAAAGTCCATCCATCTTTTATTTTTTCTTCTTTATTTGTTTGAGTAACAGTTGAATCTTCTTGCGAATATACTTTTAAAGACAAAGAAGTTAAAATTAGGATGATTGGAATAAGTTTTTTCATAATGAGATGATTTAATTTAAAATCCGTTAAGAT
Organism: Bacteroidales bacterium; assembly: GCA_030668615.1. GTDB lineage: Bacteria > Bacteroidota > Bacteroidia > Bacteroidales > UBA12077 > UBA12077. Next base: position 7,565 of record DAOUTQ010000038.1, read on the forward strand.
CCATTAATACAGTAGGAATTAATAATAAAAATCCTAATAATATTAAAATGATCATAAATGGAGTAATCCATTTTACCCATTTTTCGTATGGAATTTTTGCTACACCTAAAACACCAATTAATACGCCTGATGTTGGTGTAATCATATTTGTAAACCCATCACCAAATTGAAATGCCATTACTGTTGCTTGTCTCGATATTCCAATTAAATCCGAGAAAGGTGCCATAATTGGCATTGTTAGGGCAGCTTTAGCGCTTCCTGATGGAATAATTATATTTATAAAAGTTTGAATCATATACATAACACCAATTGAGCCAACCTTTCCCATGGTTTTCATCGATTGCGAAACGGAATGTAAAATTGTATCAATAATTTTACCTTCTTGTAGTACAATTATTATTCCTCCTGCCAAACCAACTATCAAAGCCGCCGAAGCAATATCTTTTGCTCCTTCTAAAAATAATTTAGTAATAGTATTAGGAGATTTATTATTTGCTATTCCTGCAGCTAATCCCATAACAAAGAATAAAGTAGCAATTTCCATAACATACCAACCGTAACCCATTACACCTACAATTAGAAACAGTATTGTAAAAAGGAGAATGTTTAAAATGAAAAAATGAACAGATTTTCTTAAAACAAGAGGTCCAAGAATTATAAATAATCCAGTTAAAATAGGAATTATTGGGATGGTCGTAGATGAATTTCCTATTGCCAAAACTGTACTTGAATTAAGAAAAGAAATAAGCACAAGAATAGCAGAAATAATTCCATAAACTATCCATGCAGATGCAGGAGTGTAATATCTCATATGCTCAGCATCAATATGTTCTTTATTTCTCCAGTTCTTATTGTCATCTTCGTAAACAATAGATGATTCTGGATTCTTCTTAACCTTTTTAGCATACCTTAAAACATAAGTAATGCCAACGATGTTAAGGACAATCCATGTAAAGAAACGGTATTCTATTCCTGTAAATAATGGAATTCCTGATAATCCTTGAGCTATACCAATAGTAAAAGGGTTTAATAATGCTCCGGCAAACCCAAGCCCTGCAGCAACAAAACACATATTTACACCTACAATAGAATCATATCCCATCGAAAGAGCAAGTGGAACAAATATGATAACAAATGCAATGGTTTCTTCACTCATACCAAATACAGCACCGAATACAGAAAACATGATCATGATCAATGTAACAATTATATTCTCAATCCCAAGAAATTTAAATAATTTGAAGTGTTCAAACCTTTTTGTTTTTTTAAGAAAAGTAAAGATCCCAACATCGATTGCTTTACTATCATTCATTATCCAAAAAGCACCACCAATCATTAATATGAATATTATTATATCTGCCTTGTCAACAAATCCATCAAAAAATGCAGAAAACATTTCATAGGTTTGAGGAACATTATCAGTATAATGAAATGAATCTTTAACAATTACTTCTCTTGCAGTTCCATCTGGCAAATTTATTGTTTCTCTTTCAAATTCTCCACCTGGAACAAACCAAGTTAGAACTGCCGCGAAAATCACAATAAAAAATACAATTACATAGGTGTGTGGGATAGCCCTTTTCTTTTTCATACTTTCTTTTTTATTTATAGAATTTGTAAAAATAGGATATAAGTTATACAACAGGAAATTTTTTATTTATATCACAATGATTTTTGTATTTTCGTACCAAATCAAAAAACATTTTTTTTGTATGAGTTTATTAATTGAAAATATAAAGAGTTTAGTAAATATAGAGTACGAGTCTCGCAAATGGGTTGCTGGAAAAGATATGCAAAATCTGGAAACTATCGAAAATGCATACCTTTTAATAAAAGAAGATAAAATTACAGATTTTGGAAAGATGTCTGATTTAAATTCAGATGATTTTAATGGAGAAGTAATTGATGCAACAGGGAAAATGGTTTTTCCTTCATTTTGCGATTCACACACTCATTTGGTTTACGCAGGAAGTAGAGAAATTGAATATGGCGATAAAATTCGGGGTTTATCTTACGAAGAAATTGCCAAACGTGGTGGTGGAATATTAAATTCTGCAAAATTGCTTCATAATACATCTGAAGATTCTCTTTACGATCAAGCTTTAAATAGGATTAATGAAATAATTGGATTTGGAACAGGAGCTGTTGAAATTAAAAGTGGATATGGACTAACCACAGAAGATGAATTAAAAATGCTTCGTGTTATTAAACGATTAAAAGAAACTACACCTATTACAATTAAATCTACGTTTCTGGGTGCTCATGCTGTACCCGCAGAGTATAAAGGTAAACAGGATGATTATGTCGATTTGATTATCAATGAGATGATTCCATTAGTTGCTACGGAAGAATTAGCCGATTATATTGATGTTTTTTGTGATAAAGGTTTCTTTACAGTTGAGCAGACTGATCGAATTTTAATGGCAGGAATGAAATACGGTTTAAAACCAAAAATTCATGCAAATGAGTTGGATTATTCGGGTGGTATTCAGGTTGGAGTAAAATATAATGCGCTATCAGTTGATCATCTTGAATTTACTGGCGATGATGAAATAAAAGCTTTATTAGGTTCAGAAACAATGCCCACCTTATTGCCAGGTGCAGCATTCTTTCTTGGCATGGTAGATCCTCCTGTTCGTAATATGATAAATGCGGGATTGCCTGTGGCTTTAGCTTCAGATTATAATCCAGGATCATCACCTTCAGGTAATATGAAATTTATAATGTCGTTAGGTACAGTTAAATTAAGAATGTTGCCAGAGGAAGTTATAAATGCATCTACAATTAATGGAGCGTATGCAATGGGTTTGCAAGAAGATTTAGGGAGTATCGCTAAAGGGAAAATAGCGAACGTATTCATAACTAAAGAAATTCCTTCATATGAATTCTTACCATATGCATATACCAGTGACTTAATTGATCAGGTTATTTTAAATGGAAAGTTAATATCATAATATAAGTTATATAGATTTATAAAGATAAGAACAGAAATTATGAAATTAAAAAGCATTCGTTATCCATAGGGTTTTATTGGTTTTAAAGAATAACAAAGTTTTTTTAATTACTTAAGTAGATAACAATAAATATAGAACAATATGAAACAATTAATAGAATGTGTTCCTAATTTTAGTGAAGGGAACAATATGGATATTATTAAGCAAATTACAAATGAAATTGAATCTGTCAAAGGAGTTAGCTTACTTGATGTTGACCCAGGTAAAGCAACAAATAGAACAGTTGTTACAATTGTAGGTACTCCTGATGAAGTTTGTGAAGCTGCATTCCTTGCAATTAAAAAAGCATCTGAACTTATAGATATGCGTAATCATAAAGGTGCTCATCCAAGATTTGGAGCAACAGATGTTTGTCCATTTGTACCTGTTGCAGGAATTACAATGGAAGAAACCGTGGAATATGCAAGAAAATTAGCTAAGCGAATAGGTGAGGAACTAAAAATTCCAATCTATTGTTATGAAAATGCTGCTTTAATTGAAGAAAGACAAAATTTGGCTGTGTGTCGTGCAGGAGAATATGAAGGATTAAAAGATAAATTATCAAAACCAGAATGGAAACCCGATTTTGGACCTGCAGAGTTTAATGCAAAAGCTGGGGTGACGGCAATTGGAGCCAGAGATTTTTTAGTTGCATATAATGTTAATTTAAATACAACATCAACTCGAAGAGCAAATGCGATTGCTTATGATGTTCGTGAAAGAGGTAGAGTTAAGCGTGAAGGAAATCCTGTTACAGGAAAACCAGCATTAGACGAAAAAGGAAAAAAAATATGGATTCCTGGAGCTTTAAAATGTGTAAAAGCTATTGGATGGTTTATCGATGAGTATGGTATTGCTCAAATATCAATGAATTTAACTAATATAAGTGTAACTCCAGTTCATATTGCATATGATGAAGTTTTCAAGAAAGCATTGGATCGTGGTATAAGAGTTTCAGGATCTGAATTAGTTGGATTAATTCCTCTTCAAGCAATGATTGATGCAGGAAAATACTTCCTTAAAAAACAAAATCGGTCCCTTGGAATACCTGAAAAGGAAATAATTAAAATAGCTGTTAAATCAATGGGATTAGACGATTTGTATGATTTTAAACCTGAAGAGAAAATTATTGAATATAAACTTGTTGCCGATCAGAAGAAAAAACAATTAGTTGACATGAGTCTAACTGAGTTTACTGACGAAACAGCATCAGAATCACCTGCCCCAGGAGGAGGTTCTGTTTCAGCATATATGGGAGCCATGGGAGTAGCGCTAGGAACAATGGTTGCAAACTTGTCATCACATAAACGTGGATGGGATGATCGTTGGGAAGAATTTTCCGATTGGGCAGAAAAAGGAATGCAATATCAAAACGAATTAGTGAGACTGGTAGATGAAGATACAAATGCTTTTAACAAAATTATGGATGCTTTTGGTTTACCAAAGAAAACTGATGAAGAAAAAGAATTAAGAAAGCAAGCAATTGAAGAAGCTACAAAAAATGCGATTTTAGTACCGTTTAAGGTAATGGAGGTATCTTATAGAGCCTTAGAACTTATAAAAGCTATGGCTGAAATTGGAAACCCAAATTCTGTGTCAGATGCAGGTGTGGGAGCATTGGCAATTCGCTCATGTGTTAAAGGAGCATTCTTGAATGTCAAAATCAATTCAGGTGACCTTGAAGATGCAGCGTTTGTACAGACCGTTAGTGAAAAAGCAATGGAAATTGAAAGGAAAACGGAAGAAATGGAAAAAGAAATACTAAAAATAGTTGAAAGTAAGATTTAGCAAGTAAAAACAACCATTTTTTTATATAATTTCTTTAATGCAGAAAGCATGCTGAATCCAGTATGCTTTTTTCTTGTTAAGTGTCAGTAATACAAGCCATTAAACTTTATGTCTGAAGAGTGGTTATAGTTGCTGAAACGCCCTTAATTATTAATATTGTTGAAAAAACATACGTTTATTAACTAAAGATTTTTTTGTTTCAAAAATATTTTTTTTACATTAGCAAAATGAATATTTTTAAATAACTATTTATGAACCTAAAAATTTTATCTATGAAAAAATTAACAATTTTTCTTGCATTCTTGCTGTTTGTTGCCTTTCAGGCTGCAGCACAGGTGCAAATCTCGGGTACGGTAACCAGTGCAGAAGACGGTTTATCTATCCCTGGAGTATCTATAGTAGTAAAGAGTAGCCCTACTATCGGTACTACTACTGATATCGATGGTAAGTATAGTATTACTGTACCTGGAACTGCAGAAACTTTAGTATTTAGCTTTGTGGGTATGAAAACTCAAGAAGCGCTGATTAGTGGCCGTTCTGTAATCGATGTTGTAATGGAAGCAGAAGTTATGGAAATGGATGCAGTTATAGTAACTGCAATTGGTATTTCCAGAGAAGCTAAAGCTCTTGGTTATTCTGTTGCTAACGTTAGTGAAGAACAACTTGAGCAAAAATCAGAACCTGATATGTTGAGAAACCTACAAGGTAAAGTTCCTGGAGTAAATATCGCCAGTACAAGTGGTGCTCCTGGTAGTTCAACTAGAATTACAATTAGAGGTAACTCTTCATTTTATGGAAATAACCAACCGTTATTTGTTGTAGATGGTATACCTTATAGTAATCAGGAATTTGTTACTTCAGATCAAAATTCTGGTGGTGGAGCATATGCAAGTGGTATAGCAACATTAGATCCAAATAACATTGCTTCTATGGTTGTATTAAAAGGAGCTGCAGCAGCTGCATTATATGGATCACGTGCTGCTAATGGTGTTGTTGTTATAAAAACAAAAACAGGTGCTGCTAATATTTCTAAAAAAGGCTTAGAAGTTACTTATAAATCAAGTTATGCAATTGAGCAAATCTCAAACTTACCAGATTACCAAGATACATATGGTAACGGTGTTGATTTTGCTTATGCAAATGCAAATGGTTCTTGGGGACCACGTTTTGATAGTTTAGATTCTATTCCTGCATGGCCTCAGATGTTAGATGCTTATCCTGAATTATTTTCATCAACAGGAATGGTAGAGTACAAACCTCAGCCAGATAATGTTGCGGATTTATTCGAAACTGGATCAGTATTTGAAAATGCAGTAACTATTTCAGGTGGAAATGAAAATTCTACATTGACTTTAACAGCATCTTCATTAAATAACGATGGTTATGTGCCAAATTCGTCATATGATAGAAGAAGTATTAATGTTGGTGGAGTTACACAACTTGAAAATGGTTTGAAATTAGATGGAAACTTTGCTTATACAAATAGTGTTCAAATTGGTGGTCGTTTTGGTAATAACCAATCCTCTTCTGGAGGAACTGCTTCTTCATTTGCAAGAACACTTTGGTTAGGTAGAGCATGGGATATAGCAGGTTATCCAACAACTCATCCTACTACTGGAGAAAATTTAACTCCAAACGGACCAGGTCAGTTTGATAACCCTCTTTGGTCTTGGGAACATAATACAATCACAACAGATGTTGATAGAACTGTTGCTAACGTTGGATTAAGCTATGATATTACAGACTATTTAGGAGTTAGCTATAAGTTTGGTTCTAATACATTAGTACAAAGACGTCAGGAAATTATTGACCAGGGCTCAAGAGCATGGGATGGTAATGGTGCTATTACTGATGATGATGTTTGGACAAACGAAATAGAGTCTAACCTTCTTTTTACTTTTGATTCAGATCTTAATGAAGATATAAACATTAAAGCAATTGCTGGATGGAATGTTAACCAGCGAAGAACTGACAGACAATCGTTTTTCGGTTCAACAATAATTGCTCCTGGAGTTTATGATCTTGATAATACACAAACAGTTACTCCTAATGGTGGTACGTTCTCAGAAAAAAGATTATGGGCACTATTAGCTGATGTATCTTTAGCCTATAAGCGTTTTTTATATGTAAATATATCTGGTAGAAACGACTGGTCTTCTACATTACCTGAAGATAAAAATAGTTTTATGTACTATGCAGCTTCTACTTCATTTATTTTTACTGATGCTTTTGATATTGAAAGCAATATCCTAAGTCTTGGTAAAGTTCGTATTGGTTATGGTAAGGTAGGTAATGATGCTGATCCTTATTCTATTTATAACACGTATAATGTAAGAACTGACTTTTTCCCATTTCTTGGACAATCAGCTCAAACTATTCCTGATGTAGCTTATTCTCCTGATTTAAGTCCTGAGTTTACTACAGAACTTGAATTCGGTACAGATTTGGCATTTTTTAATAACAGAATTAGATTGGATGTAACTTGGTATAATAAAGTATCAACTGATCAAATTGTTACTATCAATGTTCCTGCATCTACTGGTTATAGATTTAAAGTAATGAATGCTGGTGAGATGAAAAATTCTGGTTGGGAAATCGGACTTGATTTAACACCTGTTGAAATGGCTAATAATGGTTTAAGATGGAACATCTTTACTTCTTTCAGTAAAAACGTAAGTGAAGTTACTGCTTTACCTGACGGATATGATAGAATTACTCTTGCTGGTTTATTTGGAGATCCATCTCCAGTATTTGAAGTAGGAGAGCCTTATGGTATACTTAGAGGATCTGTTAGTGCGCGTGACGATGATGGTAATTTATTAATTGATCCAGGAACTGGAGTATTAATAACTGATCCTGAATTACAAAAGATCGGTGATCCGAATCCTGATTTTAAATTAGGTATTACAAATGCATTAAGTTATAAAGGACTACAACTTAGTTTCTTATTTAACTACACTCATGGTGGTGATCTTTGGTCAAATTCAATCGTAAGTTTATTAGGACGTGGTGTAACTAAAGATACTGAAGATAGAGAACATACATTTGTAATTCCTGGTGTTTATGGTAATCCTGATACACAAGAGGCTTATTTAGATGCAGACGGAAATACAATCGATAACGTAACAAATGTTACTATGAACGATTTATATTTCGGAAACTCTTTTGCAATTAATGCAAACGGTGAATGGGGTGTTTATGACGCAACTGTTTTAAGACTATCTGATGTATCAATTAGTTATGATATACCTAAAAAGTTTTTAGAAAAATTACCAATAGGAGGTGCTTCTGTAGCATTTTCAGGAAAGAATTTGTGGTTCTATACTCCAAATTTACCAGAACATGTTAATATTGACCCAGAACTTAATGGTTATGGAGCATCAAACGTACAAGGTATTGAATATTCAAATCAGCCTTCAGTTCGCAGATATGGTGTTAGTTTAACTATTAAATTATAAATGTATAAAAATATTTAAAATGAGAAATATGAAATACAAAATACTAGTATTGTTAACAGTAATTGCATTGTTGACAGGCTGTAGCAAAGAGTGGTTAGACATTAATAATGACCCTAATCAGCCAGACAAACCTTATATTAACCTCTTATTGCCAGGTATACAATATGATATAGCTGACTATCTTTCAACAGGATACATGAATCTTGGATATATAACAGGGACGTATGTACATCAGATTAGTTCAAGAGAAAGTATTGATCAATACGGAATAGCAGCAGATGATGCTGAAGGATATTGGGAACTACTTTACTCTCGTCCTTTAACTGATCTTGATTTATTGATTGAGCAAGGAACTGAAAATGACTATATGAAATATGTAGGTATTGCAAAAGTTCTAAAAGCTTATGTATTTAGTCAGATGGTTGATGTGTGGGGCAATATTCCATATTCAGAAGTAAATAATATTGATATAATTGCTCCTGTATTTGATGCAGATGAGGTAATTTATCCACAATTACTTACAATGATTGACGAAGGAATTGCAGCTATGCAAAATACAGCTTCTGAAAATATATTTGAACCTGGTGCTGATGATATGATTTATGGTGGAGACATGAGTTTATGGATTAAAGCAGCAAATACACTGAAATTAAAATTGTATAATCAGGTAAGGTTATCAAGCATGTGGAATGCAGCTGCAGTAAATACATTACTTGCAGGTGATTTAATTGAAAGTGGTGAAGACTTTATGTTTTACTTTGGTGTAACTAATAACCCGGAAAACCGTAATCCAGGAATGGCTGACGAGTATTCAGGATCACAAATCAGTACTTACATAAGTCCTTGGTTCTATGAAATATTAAATGGAGAAAATCCAGACATTTTTAATGGTACAGTTGACCCAAGAATTCCTTATTATTTCTGTAATCAACACAGATCTGAAACTGAGAACCCACCTGAATATATGAATGGAGATTTTGTTTCAATTTATTTTGGTGGAACTGGAATAAACGGTGATCATGCTGGAAGAAGTACATTTACTATGATTGGCTTTTATCCTGCTGGTGGTAGATATGATGATGGCGTAGGTGTTGGAACATTAGGTGGTGATCATGCATTAGGAAATGCTCCTATGAGATTTTTAACTTATGCTGATCGTTTATTTATTGAAGCTGAATTAGCTTCTGAAGAAGGAATTAATGCTGCAAATGAAAGAACATTATATGAAGATGGAGTTACTGCTTCTTTTGATCTAATTAATCAAATTATTGTAGGTACAGGCGATGCTGTTCCTAATATTGATGGAACTGCTTATATTGCTAGTGTTATGGTAGAATATGATGCTGCAACAGCTGAAGAGCAATTTGAGATGATAATGACTCAAAAATGGATTCAAAGCTGGGGTGCAAACGTAGATTCTTATACTGATTACAGAAGAACTGCTTATCCTGTAATGTTTGATCCTAATTCTAATGGTGGAGTACAAGATGGTGGTCCTGACGGTAGTGGTCCTACACCAACTCAGGTGTCAAGAGGTTATCCTTTATCATTCCCTTGGCCTAATTCAGAGCTTGATTTAAATGCAAATGCACCTGATCAGAAAGTAATTACAGCAGCAAATGTATTTTGGGATATAAATTAATTATAATTTAAAAATATGAAAAATATGAAAAATATATTTAAAATAATGATGATTATCGCCGTTGGGTTAATGATATTTCAATCGTGCCAGGAAGGTGAAACATCAATGCCGGAAATGGCTTCCGGTGCAACTAAAAATCTGGAAACTATTGGAGATCCATTAATTATAGTAGATGCTCCTGGTGATTTTCTTGGAAGTATTAGCTTAGATGTAATATCTGACGATGCAATAGGACACGTTGATGTTTCTGTTATTTGGGGTCTTGATACTGTCTTAGTTGAAAGTGTAACTAGCTTTCCTTGGGAACTTGATTTTGATGTTGCGTTTTTAGCAGATAAATTCCCAGCAGATGCAAGTTACATTAATAATACTTTAGCTGGTGGTGATGCTTTTAGATTTATCACTGGTAATATATTTATGGCTGATGGTACTGAAATACTCGATGATTATGAATTTGAGGTTCAGGATACAACAGAGACAGGTGGAGATACTATTGTAGATTTAGCTGTTAATGGAAATAGTCCTGCTTTGTCGAATATTATGGGTGGCGGAGTATGGCTACAGGCATTAACATTTTACGTAGGTTGTCCATTTGATCCTGCTGAAGCAGCTGGTACTTATACTATAGTATATGAAAGCTGGTGGGAAGAATCTTATGTTCCATCATTAACAGGTCGAACTGTTGAGGTTATAGCAGGTCCTGGAGCTGACCAATGTACTATTATTGATCCGTTTAAATTTGACGAAGATTACGGTTCAGGTCCATATCCTGTTGTTGTAACTGTTGATCCTGCAGGATATATATTTGCAGTAGTTGACAAGCAACCAATATGTCACTTTGATGGTACTTCTGATCCTGTTTGGGATTGGGGTTATGGTGAAGGTCGTGTAGAAGGTGGAGGTCTTGCCTTAAGCTGTATTGGAGTAATCAAATTGAATTGGGAGCTTACTGTAGACCTTGGTTCTTTTGGTTCTTTCTCATATGAATTAGAGAAATTGTAAAATATCTAAGTATATTTTATTTATAAGAAGAAGCTGTCTTTCGAGACAGCTTCTTCTTTCATATATATCCATTATATATGAATTTTTTTAAAGATTTATTTTCCTGATATTAAGATAAGTTAAAGTAGTGTAATAAATATTGGCATTGTTATTACTTCAAAGGAAAGTAATACCTATTCTTCTTCAAAATGTCGCATATAATGTGATGTTTTGAAGATTAGAATGGTTAATGCCGTTATATATTCAATCCATATTTGTTTTTCACAAATATGACAACTTGAATAATAAACGGTATAATCCATCATTTAAGTTTTAACTTTTATTACAAAACTACAATATTCAAAATAATAGTTGGGCATTTCTAATTTTCCTTTACTTTCTAAATTTTTAATGAACATAAGTTTTTAATAGCAGTAATTATTTAAAAATATATTATAGTATATTTGTTTAGTTTTACAAATTATAAAAAATCATATATGCTTACTAATACTGACATTTACTTATCTACTCCCGTTGTTCGTTTTGCAAAGAATAAAGTAAATAATAAAACAATTTTAGAAAAGGTTGAATCAAATTTTAAGGGGGAAGCAGGAGAATTCAAAAAAATAAAAAGTGGAATCTCAATGGTTTTTAGATATTGTGATACTGATATTAGATATTTAGGAAATGAAGAAGGAAAAAACCCTTTAGATTACGCTATTGAAGCATCTAAAACAGTTTGTGAAGAAAATAATGTTGATATTAATTCAGTAGATTTAGTTATATATGGAGGTATTTACAGAGAATATTTTGAACCGGCTACAGCTATGGAAGTAGCTTCAAAGTTGGGGATTGAAAAAGCTCATATATTTGATGTAACTAATGCTTGCGCTGGTTTACTGCAATCTGTTAATGTTGCTGCTTCATTTATGATGTCAGACCCATCAATAAATACTGCCTTATGTTGTACTACAGATTTTCCCGATGAGGCTATTAATTATGATATTCAAAGTTTTGAAGAACTTTCCTTAAAGGCCGCAGGTTTAACATTAGGAAGTGGTGCTGCTGCCTGGATTTTAACTCGAAAGGCATTAGAAAATGGTTGTGTTAAATTGTTGAATATACATAATAAATCAATCCCAGAGGCATTTAATTTATGCAAGATCCCAATCAACGATAGGAAGTTTTCATCTCAAAGCAAAGAAGTTTTTGATCTTGGGATTGAGTACGTTCCTGATGAAATAAGAAGTATTGTTAAAGAACTGGATTGGAGTATTGATGAAATTGATTATTTTATATCGCATCAACCAAGTAGGAAGATTATTCATCAGATTTGTGATATATTAAATATAAATCATAAAAAAGCTCCTATTACACATCATTTATATGGAAATACAGTAAATGTTAGTGTCCCTATGACTTTAGATCATATTATTAAAGAAAATCGTTTGAAAAATGGCGATAAGATAGTAATGTCAAGCGCTGCCGCTGGTTTTACTATGCTTACTATCGCTGCTGAATGGATTAAGTGATATGATTCTTCATTTCAAAACACTTAGGATTTTATTTAAAACATTTGGTTTTAGGTTTAAATATTTATTGATTCCGTTATACAGATTAATTTACTCAATAATTATTCTTCCTGGATTAATAATAGATCAGATTTTTTATTCCAAATACAAAAAAATAGAGATCCATAAACCGCTTTTTTTAATAGGACATCCAAGAAGTGGAACAACCTTTCTTCATAAATTTATTTTAAATAATACAAACGAATTTAAAGGGACGTATTTATGGGAAATGATTTTTCCTTCAATAACAATGAGGAAGTTAGTTAAACCAATATTACCATTTCTGCAAAAAAGATTCCCTCAAAATATTTACGATCCAAATATTCATAAAACTGGATTGCTTGATGCAGAAACAGATGATGCCGCTATCTTTTTTAAAAGTTTTAAAGGATTATTTTATTGGCTTTATTTTTCGGCATGGAAAAGATTTAGTGATTTCGACGATTTAAAAAAAGACCTAATAAATACAAGTAATCAGCAAGAGGTGGTAAAGTATTTAAAAAACTTACATAAGAGGAATCTTATGGGTTGTGAGAATAAACGAATTTTTTCTAAATCATTTTCGTTTATTATGGATATTAATGAATTAATTAGGAATTACCCTGGAGCCAAGGTTGTAATTCTTATGCGTGACCCAAGGGAGGTTATTCCTTCAAGTATTTCATTAGTAAATAGTGTTCAACAAAAAATTAATAATTTGAATTCGTTAAAGGAGGATTCAATAAAACGGTATTATAGAAATTTATATAACGCATCGTTATGTTTTCATAAATTATTGGATGAACAATTATCTTCCGATATAAATCTTCGGGAGAATGTTTTGATAATTAGCCATAAAGACTTGAAAAATGATTTTGAGAAAACAATAAAACGAATATGTGATTATTCTGAAATTGAATTGACTGAAAATCTTATGACTGCAATAAAGAAACAAGCTCTAAAGCAACCTTCTTTTAAGGCAAAGCATAAATATAGTTTACAAGAATATGGATTCTCAGAAGAAGAAGTAATGAAAGATTTTAGTTTTATATATTCTAAATTTAATTTATAGAATTATCTGATAATAACAAACTTCTTAGTTTCTTGATTATTATTTAATATAATATTACAGTAATAAACTCCAGTGCTAAGATCAGAGATATCAACTTTTAAAGTCATATTTGATTCAATATGTGTATTTCTAATTTGTTTTACTAATATCCCAGAGGTGTTTAATATATTAATATTCATATCGCCCGAGGTTTCATCATTAATTAACAAGTTTATATAATTAGAAGATGGATTAGGAAATATACTTAAATTAAATTCTTCTGATTTAAGAGGAGATGTAACTGTAGTGTTTACTGGTGCAACATCCCATTCATACCTGTAACTTCTATATACAAAGTGATAAAACTTATCAAATGTTAGTTCATATGCAATGGTCTTATCAGGTCTTACTTCTGTAATGGCAGGCCAAAGATCATCACCTGTCATTGCAAATTCAGGTAGCTGTCCCCAATTAATTAAGGTGTTACCATTAGAAAGTCTCTGAACATTACCCATTGCTCTGCAATGAATTTGTTTTGGATGTTCATATTCCCAAACTAAAGTAGCTGTTTTATTTACTTCATCAAGTTCATACTCTTTTGCTCTCGAGATTGGAGGTGTATGACATGATCCATTATCATAAAGCGTAATATTCCCATTTGCAATTCTTCTGATATCATGTTGTATGCAAAAACCTTCGTCGTTGGTAAAAGTAAATTCATTTTTATATCCTCCAAGATACCAAATAATATCTCCTGTATTTCTGTCAATTTTGAGAATTTGATCCATAGCTAATACTGAAAATAGAATATTACCATCAGTATCTATTTCAATAGCGTTTCCATGAGTATAAAAAACAAAAGAAAATGTAAAATCAACATTTATAGCATCAGTAATTTCTAAGTGATCCCAACTTCTCCATTGGAATACCAAATTGTCTTCGCTGTCAAACTCCTGAATAACAGTCCCTTCAACAATTGCAGATTCTCTTCCGCCCTCAATTACTTCACTCATATTATAGTATTGTTGATCATAGGAAATTAGAAAATAGTGTCCATTTTCAAGAATTTGTAAATCATGCCAATCTGCATAATATCCATTTCCACATTTTAAAGTTTTAATAGGTGTATATGTTGAATCTAACATTAAAAATCCTTTATCATCCCAAATTGTTAAATAACCATTTTTCTGCAGAGTAAAGTTTAAACCTCTTTCATTATCTTGTTTTGCAAAAAAAGGAGTTCCATCGTTTTCAATAACAGCATAGAATCGGTCATTATCTGATTCAAGCGCAGATAGGTTACTGAAGAAAATTCGACCTTCTGCTGGATTATCATTAACATTTATTGTTAATGAAGGAAAGTTTTCAGTGGATAAAGAAATTCTTTCATCCTTAGGATACTCTTCTTGTGCTTTATTCGGAACACTTTTTCCTTTAATTTGAAAAGAAAATTCTTCAGGGCTTATACTATATCCATTTTCCAATACCAATCCAGAATTAATATTTACAGTTACTGTTTCTTCAAGATTAAAATAAATATCGGTTTTTAGTATTATGGTTTTCTTATCAACTGATAATTTATAACTAAATGCCATATCATTACTAAAAGAGCCGTTTATTTCAAATTTATCATTGCTTAGAGAGGATTCAACTACTGGTGAAGTTATTTTTATTAGAATTGATGTCTCTCTATTATGCATTAAAGAATTATTCACTGGAGATGTGCTTACAATTTGAGCAAAAGAATTAGAAAAAATGAATAATTGTATTGACAATAATGTTATAAAAAATAAATTCTTCATACGTTTAATTTACTATAAATAGTTTTGTTATCTCTTTGTTTCTGGCTACGTTTATTTTTATAATATATATTCCAGGATTTAGCATTGAAACATTAATATTTTCTGATAAATCATGATGTTTATTGGATATCAACATCTCTCCTTTTATGTCAATAATGCTATAACTAATAAAAAGCATATTTTCAAAACTAATATGTATATAATCAGTAGCAGGGTTAGGGTAAATGTTAATTATTTCTGGTTTAATACTGTTTATTTTTAAAGTAGCATCAACATATAATTTGTCTATTAATAATGTACTTCCTGTGTCAAAAATACTTGTGTCAGATGAAATAATAATAATATTCATACTGTCAGGGTCTAGCTCGGAGGAATATTCTATTGTGGCATTAAATTCGCTCCACTCATCTTGTGTGCCAGATGTAAAAACACCAACTCCAATTGTATCTCTATATTGTAATACTGAATTGTATCTTGTTAAATAAATACCCATGGTACAACTATCTATACCTGGAGTTGAATATTTGTAATATCCTTTAAAAACAGATGGTCTGTTGTAATATTTAATACCACCTTTAATAACTGCGCTTCTTGTAGATAAATTTATATCAAAAATTCCTAATGTAAGAACACCAGCAACTTTTACTATTTCCAGACCAACATTTTTTTCAATAGTTTGAAGTTTTACACTTGAATTACCCGAGTATACGTCTGATGTTTCTTGAGTTACTGGATTGAAGTTAACAACCGAATAAACAGAAAAGTTAGAAGTTCCCCAATCCAATGGATTATTAAATGATTTACTTTCTTCCCAATTTTCAAAATCATAATTTGGAAGGTTTTGAGAGAAAGAAAATAAATTGCAAATTAAAAATATAAATAAGAAAATACTATTTCTTAAATTTAGCATAAGTTGAGAATAATATTTATGTTTTTTTAATTTTATATTACTAAAGTTAAAACAACAAATATAATCAGTATACTATACTTAATATCAATAATTATAAGATTAAAAGGCTATAAAAACGGATTGTAAATTGCGTGTTAATCTTAATTAAATAT
>DAOUTQ010000070.1 GCA_030668615.1 Bacteroidales bacterium
AAGGAATATCTGCAAAAAGAAAGTGTACTGTTGAGATAAGAAGTATTGTAACTAAGATATTTTTCATTTTAGATTAAAAGTTTCGTTTTGTAAAAAAACAGTTGTTCTTAGCATAAACCAAGAACAACTGATGTAAAAAGTCTGATATACTGTTATATTATTTTTTAATAATTATTTTTTGAGTGTTAGAGTAATCACCATAAGTTATTTTAACAAAATATATCCCGGAATCAATTCCGGAAAGAGGTATTTTATGGCTATTATTAATATTCGATCTTTCGGAATAAACAAGACTTCCGATAATATTATATATCTGAATATCCATCTCCCCTGAATAATTTTGTAAAGAAATGTTTAGTTCATCACTTGCAGGATTTGGATAAAAAGTCGCTTCATCAACAGAAATGTCAGCAATTCCCGTTGCTTCGGCCACTATATAAATTCCGGAAGAAGATGTTTTTGTACTGCCATAATTATCTGTCGCAGTAATTGAGAATAAAACAGTGTCTCCAACTTCTTGTTTTGGAATTACTCCCTTTCGTTTGCTACCTGAAATGTACATGTCAATATTTTTGTAAGAATCAGAACCAACTTTGTATTTTAATACAGCCGACTGTATAGTTCCATTAGCATCTGTGATACTTGCTGATACAGTAACATCATCGTTTTGTGTCGGAGCAGACGGTTCAAAAGAAATATTTGAAATTTCAGGAGGATTGTTAACTATATAACTTCCTTCTGCAGATTGTACTGATCCTCCGTTATTATCGGTAGAATAAATGATGTAAAAAATTTCGGTGCTTTCAGATTTTGCAGGGATAAATGATGAATAAAGGTCGTTACTCGCAACCATATTCATTGTGTTAAAATAGTCTCCTGCACTGGTTCCCCATTTTAGTTGTGCTATAGATACATTGCCATCAGAATCCGTTATGGTTGCAGATATAAAAACTTTATCATTACTTGATGGTATATCTGGTATTGTTTCAAGGTTTGTAATAACAGGCACACTATTCCCGGTAGTATTAAATGTAACAATGTTTTCACGTGATTGTCTTGTTTCTGGTGAATTATCTGTTGCTTCAACTACATAATATACAACTGTACCTCCTGTTTGCGAAGGAATAATTCCTGAATAGTCATCTTCAGATCCTGACATTGATACAGTATTTGGATATGTTCCGGATACTGTTCCCCACTTAATATTTGCTCCGGTAATTGTACCGCCATCATCTGTTATGATTGCCGTTACAGTAACATTTTCCCCTTCAGATGGAGTAGCAGGAGCATTTGTAATTTGAGAAATCTGAGGTAAATTATTTGGTGTTTCCACTAATAATATATTATCTATTTCCCACCAGGAAGACGAACTTGCATCAACACCTGATGAAGTATAACGAAATGCAATATATACATCTGTTCCGGAAATAGCTGACAGATCTATATCTCCGGATTCGGTCCATGCCTGTGAGGCTTCTGCAGACCATGTTGGTGATAAATCAGTCCATGTTGCAGAATTTGGATCACCGCTTCCGGAATAATCGGTGGAATATTTTAATTCTATTGGTGGATAATATGTGTCTGCATATCTTGTCCAGCTCGAAAAAGAAAGATACTCTCCATTGTATAAATCCAGGTTTATTGAAGGGGATATAAGCCAATCGTCACACGCTCCTGTACCTCCATATGCATTTACTGACATATAACCAGAACCACATTCCCAGTTTTCACTTCCTGAAAGACTGTAAGTTGTCCATCCTGAACCAGGGCACGATGTAAATTTTTCCTCTATGATTACTGTCGCAGGATTATTTTCTACAATAAAACTATATTCTTCTGAAGTTGCAACTCCACTGGAATCATCCGTTGCCCCAATTTCATAATAAACAATTGTTCCGTCTGTTTGTGCTGGAATATCTGAAATTGTTTCGTACGTATTTCCAGTTGTATTTGTCATTAAAATTGTATCTATCAAAGCCCCTGAAATTAATCCCCAGTGTAGTTCGGCGTCTGTTACTTCACTATCATCAGCTATTGTAGCAGATATATTTACAGATTCCGATGCTGTTGGCGATTCCGGAGTGTTGCTTACACTTGAAAAAGACGGTGGTGGATTTGTATATCCTCCGCCCCAAATTTTGGAAACATATTCAGGGTGATCAATAAAAGGATTCCTATTGTCTTGGTATGAATAAATTTTATCGTTTCTGTTTCTTTCAAATTCGCTAACGGGATCATCATTATGCCATTTCAATAAAGTACTCAAAATTCCGAATTCTGGATTAGGATAAGTAGTAATGTTTTCAACTAATTCAAGATCGGGTTCGTCAGAAGCATCCCCTTCATATCTTGTTGCCATATAAAACATAATACGTGCAACATCTCCTTTCACTTCATCCCTTGGTTCCCATGTGGTATCTGTATAATAACATTCAGTAGCTATATCATGTGGTGTACCTCCCTCATAAAAATCTTTGTCACTTCTGCTGGAATTAACAGAAGGATAACAAGGCTTCAGATTGTGTATATCACTATAGGCGGTTTCATCAGGATCAGGAAATCCATGTGATTTTGCCCATACATGCTCCTTATTCCATGTTGTTCCTCCATCCCAGTTGCTAATTATGCTGTTGCCGGTATAAATAAGTATAAGGTTGGATGAATTATCCGGATCAATATCTGTTTCATCAAGAATATAACTAACATTAGTATATGGTGTTACTGTATGATTGTCAATTATATTATGTAAAGCAGATTTTAGGGCGTCTTCTGATAATCCATTTGCACTGTCATAATATCCAATTGGAATATCGGCATAAACGGAATTTAAAAATAAAATAGCAATTGTAAAAAGTAATATTTTTTTCATAGTTCTATAATGTGTTTAAGATATTCAGATTATACGAAATAAAAGGGTCTAATGATACAAAATTATAATTAAAATTAGTTATTATTTTTATGGTAAAATATTCCTTTTATGAGCCGGTTTTTAGAAAAAAGAGGTTGTTTTTAAGTGCCTCATAACGAATTGGTTTAATATTTTTTTAAACACAGGCTTGCTTTTGTATAAAACAACGAAAAATAGTAAATTTGAAGTAATACCGTTTATTATTCAAGTTGTCATATTTGTGAAAAACAAATATGGATTGAATATATAACGGCATTTGTTTACATCCCGAATTTCGGGGAACCATTCTAATCTTCAAGACATCACATTATATGCGACATTTTGAAGAAGAATTGGCATAATAGGTTTAGCCACAAAAATAATAGAATATGTATTATAGATTATTAATATTCTTGAGTCTGGTATTTTTTTCATTATCATGCTCAAATACTAGCAAAAATCCATGTGATTTAGACCATACATGTTCTCTGTTCCAGGTTACACCAGAATCCCAGTTTCCGGAAACGCTACTGCCTGTATATATCAGAATAAGATTAGCTGAATTGTCAGGATCCTGATCTGTTTCATCAAGTTTATACCTGGCATCACCATAGGATTTTACTGTATGATTGTCAATAATATTATGTAAAGCAGATTTTAAAGCATCATCTTTTAGTCCGTTCGCACTGTCATAATATCCTATTGGAATATCCGCATTTGCTGCATTTATCAATAAAAGACCAAAAATCAGGAGTAATAATTTTTTCATAGCTTTATTATGTATTTGAATATTCAGATTATACGTAAAAAAAAGGGCTTAATGACACAAAATTATTATTAAAATGAACCATTATATTCCTGATAAATTTTCCCGTTTATGGAATGATTTTTAGAAAAAAAGGGATCGTTCGGAATTGCCCATGTATTTATTTACACATTTATCAAATTCATATTTTGAAACAAAATCTAATAGTTGCGATAAAATAGTTCTGCCTGTATTCATCAGGTAAAATTGCATAAAATCATAAATTTTGATTTCAAATTGAAAACTATTTCAAAGAACTTCTTCTCTTGCTATTTCTTACTTACACCAATTTTGTTATAACTTTAACCGGACAGTAGTGATGCCGGGTTTTTAATCTATTTGCTTGCCGGTTAAATCAAACTTGTATTTATAATCTGTTTGACTTATCTCAAATGTATATCCTTCTTTATAATCATACTTAATATTTGCAACAACATTATCTGAGGGGGCGCCCAGATCAATTGCTTTTTGCCATATTGTTCTGAAAGAAAGAGGAGTTGAAGCAGCCTGAGCAATCTGATATAATTCTTTATACTTTGAAAAAAGGTGAACACGCAGAATAATTCTTTCCATTCCTCCATGTATGAAAGTCCTGTTTCGAACATTTCTATCAGCATCAAGTGTTTGAACTTCTTTTGTGTAGGGCTTAATTATTATAACCTTTATTAATTCTGCTTTTTCTGTAGTATCTTTTGCTGTTTGTGTAACACCAATAGGACCATCAGAGTCTGCATTCTCTTCCTTCTCAGGAGTAAGTTTGTTTATAAAATTATATTGCACCCAGGGCTTATACTCTGCATCAATGTCTATGGTACCATCTGTCTTTATTAAAAAAGCTTCCAATGACCTGAGGACAGCATTATCTCCGGCAAAGGCTGAAACTTCAGGAATAGCAATAATCGGATCAAAGGCGTTTTTATCATCCGGAATATCATCGGTATTTTCTATTATATTACATGAGAAAAGGATAAATGTCGATAACAGCATCATAATAATTACAGATCTGTTTTTTATTCTGATTTCCATTTTAAGTGTATTTAATTAGTAAATAGACACATATATATTCAAATATAATAAATAGTTATTATATAAAAAAAATGCTATTAACTTTTTGCATGAAATTTCTGAATGAAAAGTAGCAAATCTTTAATACCGTATTTTAACATGGCAATTCGTTCGATTCCCATACCAAACGCAAAACCTGTATATTTTACAGAATCGATATTATTGGATTCCGGAACATTAGGATCAACCTTACCACAGCCCAATATTTCTAACCAGCCTGTATGCTTGCATGCATTACACCCTTTCCCTCCGCATAAGGAGCAAGAAACATCAACTTCAGCATATGGTTCAGTAAAAGGGAAAAATGAAGGACGTAATCTTTATCTTTGTGTTTTGACCGAAAAATTCTTTTGCAGAATATTCTAATGTTTGTTTAAGATCAGTAAAGGATACCTTTTCATCTATGTACAATCCTTCCACTTGATGGGAGATACAATATACCCGTGCAGATATGGCTTCATTACGAAAGACTCTTCCCAGTAAAATTGGTATAAACAGAGAATTATGGTAAGTTTGAGAGTGGATTTTTGCGGTGAGAAATTATAAAATTTAAACAAGATCAATATAGTTTTTGTTCTTTAATAAATAACAAAACATGCAAAAAAAATATTTAATTTATATAAGTCTGGTTTTGCTTTCTGTATCATGTGTAAATACAGGCAAAAAATCAAAAAATATTAGTAGTGAAAAACCTTATGTAGTCATGCTTTCTATGGATGGTTTTCGCTGGGATTATCCTGAAAAGGTAAATTCCCCCAATCTGGATTATATGGAAAAAATCGGGGTGCGTGCTGATGCAAGTATTCCTTGTTTTCCATCAAAAACATTTCCAAATCACTATTCAATGGCGACAGGATTGTATCCGGATAATCATGGAATAGTTCAGAATAGGTTCTATGCTCCTGATATAGATAAGTATTATTCTATTTCAAACGCTGAAGCAGTAACCGATCCGGAATTTTACTTCGGAGAACCAATTTGGGTAACAGCAGAAAAGCAAGGAGTAAAAAGTGCGTCCTATTTTTGGGTAGGTTCTGAAGCTCCACACGACAGTATTTTTCCTTCATATCATTATGCATATAACGAATCCGTCCCATTTGAAGATAGAATTGACGGAGTAATTGAGTGGTTAAATCTTCCTGAAGATAAAAGACCTCATTTAATAATGTGGTATATTCAGGAGCCGGATAGTAAGGGGCATAAGTTTGGACCGGATCATCATGAAGTTTTTTCCATGATTGAATATCTGGATAGTTTAGTGGGTGTATTTAATCATAAAATATCCGAATTGTCAATATCCGATCAAATAAATGTAATTATTACTTCTGATCACGGAATGGGTCAAATAAGTGAAGAAAAAACAATTTATTTATATGATTTAATTAACAAAGAGTGGTGTGAGCACATAGACGGCGGCAATCCGGTTTATGCGATTGAAGCTAAGGATGAATATTACGATACAATTTTTAATATTTTGTCAAATACGCAACATGTCTCGACCTGGAAAAAAGATGAAGTTCCTGAAAGACTTCATTATGGAGCAAGCAACAGAATTAAAGATTTTGTAGTTGTTGCCGATAGTTCATGGTGTCTTCATAAGTCAACCAAAAAAAAAGCATATTCAGGTGGAGCTCACGGTTATGATAATAGAAATATAGATATGCATGCAATTTTTTATGCTTATGGTCCGGCATTTAAAATAGGTTATAAACACGCGTCAATAAATAATATTGATATTTACCCTTTGATTTGTGAAATATTAGGCATTAAACCGGTAGATGTAGATGGAGAGCTGGAAAATACAATTGAGATGCTAAAATAGTAAATCTATCTGTAGATTATTTCCTAAAAAGTACTCAAAAAATCAAAAGTTGTAAAGCTAACATAATGAGCTTCTTAACAGGTGGTATTTAAAGGTTGATATCTCTGTTAATAAAAAGTATTAGTTCTTGGACTGTCCTGTCAAGTTGCAATTTGATGCGTTATTAACAATCCTTGTGAAAATTAATTCCGAACATAATTTTTTAATCTGATTTTTTTTGATTATGACGCTATAATCCTTTAAAATTAAGGCGCACAGCGCTTTATGGACGTTCGTTAATAACTCTTAATAAATGTTGAAAAATACGAACGAATACCTCTTGTTCTGAATTACAAGTATGACTAATTTAGCAATACCTTTTTCGATTGTGTTTAAAACATAATCGATTAACTCATATACTCATAACAAATCAGGACATTAAAATGAATGTAAAAGGAATGGCAACGGACGGAAAAATTGGAGAAATTTCGCAGGAGAAGATAAAACAAAAGACATGTACTTTCGACGAAGCATTTAAAAGTTCAAAGGAGTATTTTGGTGGAGACGAACTGGCTGCAAGAGTTTGGGCAAATAAATATGCGCTCAAAGATTCTTATGGAAATTTGTTTGAAAGAAATCCTGATGAAATGCATATAAGATTGGCAAAGGAAATTGCAAGGATAGAAAACAAATATCCTAATTCTATGAGTGAGGAAAAGGTATATTCTTTATTAAAGGAATTTAAATATATTATTCCTCAGGGAGGCCCGATGTCAGGAATAGGAAATAAATATCAGGTTGCTTCTTTATCTAACTGTTTTGTTATTGGTCATAAAAATCCTGCAGATTCATATGGTGGGATTATGAAGATTGATCAGGAACAGGTTCAATTAATGAAAAGAAGAGGTGGAGTTGGGCATGATTTATCACACATACGACCTCAGGGAAGCCCGGTTTTAAACAGTGCTTTAACTTCTACCGGCGTTGTTCCGTTTATGGAGCGTTATTCCAATTCGACACGTGAGGTTGCACAAGATGGTCGTCGTGGAGCACTTATGTTAAGTATATCAAGTAAGCATCCTGATGTTGAAAAATTTATAGATGCAAAACTTGAGGCAGGAAAAGTAACAGGAGCTAATGTTTCAGTAAGAATAGACGATGCTTTCATGCAATCTGTTGTAAGCAATAAGCCATATGTTCAGCAATATCCAGTAGATTCTAAGGATCCTTTATTCAAACAAACAACTGATGCAAGTCAAATATGGAAAAAGATTGTTCATAATGCATGGAAATCTGCAGAACCGGGAATCCTTTTCTGGGATACAATAATTAACGAATCGGTTGCCGATAGTTATGCTGATTTAGGTTATAGAACTGTTTCGACAAATCCATGTGGTGAAATTCCGTTGTGTCCGTACGATAGTTGTAGACTCCTTGCTATAAACTTATATAGTTACGTTGAAAATCCATTTACAAAAGAAGCAAAGTTTAATTTTGATCTATTCAAAGAGCATGTGGGATATGCACAAAGAATAATGGACGATATCATTGATCTTGAACTGGAAAATATAGATGCAATTCTTGGTAAAATTGAGGGTGATCCAGAAGATTATGAAGTTAAAATGGTAGAGGATAAGTTGTGGAGAAATATTCGTAAAAAAGCCGCTGAAGGAAGAAGAACCGGAGTTGGAATTACTGCTGAAGGGGATATGCTTGCTGCACTTGGCTTAAGATATGGAAGTGAAATAGCAGTTGATTTCTCAGAAGAAGTTCATAAAACAGTTGCACTGTCAGCTTATAGATCTTCTGTAGATATGGCAAAAGAAAGAGGCGCTTTTGAAATTTTCGATGCGCAAAAAGAAAAAAACAATCCATTTATTTTAAGACTAAAAGAACAAGATGAGCAGTTATATTCTGATATGGTTCAGTTTGGTCGTAGAAATATAGCTTTATTAACAATAGCTCCAACAGGAACTACCAGCTTAATGACTCAAACTACATCAGGTATTGAGCCAGTATTTATGCCAGTTTATAAACGAAGAAGAAAAGTAAATCCTAACGATCCTGAAACAACAGTTTCTTTTATTGACGAAATTGGAGATTCATGGGAAGAGTATTATGTATTTCACCATAAATTTGTTGACTGGCTAAATATTAACGGATACAATCCGGAAGAGGTAAAAGCAATGTCGAATGAAGATATAGACTTAATAGTTGAAAAGACACCATATTACAAAGCTACTTCTACAGATGTTGATTGGGTAAGCAAAGTAAAAATGCAGGGACGTATACAAAAATGGGTTGATCATTCAATTAGTGTTACTATTAATTTACCAGAAGATGCAACTGAAGATCTAGTAGGTCAATTGTATGTAACAGCATGGGAAAGTGGATGTAAAGGTGTTACAGTTTATCGAGAAGGATCACGATCAGGCGTTCTTATTTCAAATAAAACAGAGAAAAAGGCAGAGGAAAAAATTACAGATAATAAGCGACCAAAATCTTTAAATGCTGAGATTATCCGATTTAATAATAATGATGAAAAATGGATTGCGTTTGTTGGTATTAAAGATGAAAGACCTTATGAAGTATTTACCGGACTTGCTGATGAAGAAATGTTTCCAATTCCGAAATCAATATCAAAAGGGCATATAATAAAAGTAAAAGACAGAGAAGGTAAAAGTCGCTATGATTTCCAGTATATAGATAAGTATGGATATGAAAATACTTTTGGAGGACTGTCACATATGTTCCAAAAAGAATTTTGGAATTATGCAAAACTCATTTCTGGGGTTCTTAGACACGGAATGCCTATACCGAGTGTAGTTCGTTTAGTACAATCATTAAGACTTGATAGTGAAACTATTAATACATGGAAAAATGGTGTTGAAAGAGCTCTAAAAAAGTATATTCCAGACGGAACTAAACCAAAAGTTGGGACAAAATGTTCAGAGTGTGGTTCGGAAAGCGTTGTTTATCAAGAAGGATGTTTGATTTGCCATGACTGTGGGCATTCAAAATGTGGATAGCTATTAAATGTTATAATGTTTCAAATAAACAAGTTGCAAAGCTTGTAAAATAAAACCCGGGATTAACCGGGTTTTATTTTTTGCAAGAAAAACGAGTATTTGATATAAAACATATAGATGAATTTCATTAAAAAGCTTTTATGCCGTATTTTTGTTATATCAAATTAATAATTATTAAACTTTAAATATTATGGCAAATAAAATGAAAGCCCTCGTAAAATCTAAGCCTGAAAAAGGTTTATGGATGGAAGAAGTTGATATTCCTAAAGTTGGGGTAAATGATATATTAGTTAAAGTAATAAAATCTGCTATTTGTGGTACTGATTTACACATATATAGATGGGATGAATGGTCGCAGAATACCATTAAAACACCAATGACAATCGGACACGAATATGTAGGACGTGTAGCAGAAATGGGTGAAGGAGTTACTGGATTTGAAATTGGCGAACGAGTTACAGGAGAAGGCCATATTGCATGTGGTCATTGTCGCAACTGTCGTCGTGGTAAAAAACATATTTGTGAAAATACTGTAGGAATTGGTGTAAACCGAAACGGATCATTTGCAGAGTATGTTGTTGTTCCTTCTTCAAATGTAATGAAAATGAATCCTGCTATTTCTGATGATATGTTAGCTATTATGGATCCGTTTGGAAATGCTACTCATACTGCTTTATCATGGTCGCTTATTGGTGAAGATGTACTTGTAACAGGTGCCGGATTAATTGGAAGTATGTGTGTTGCTATTGCAAAATTCGCTGGTGCACGCTACGTTGTTGCAACAGAAACAAACGAATATAGAATTGAGCTTGCAAAAAAAATGGGAGCAACAAGGGTCGTTAATCCTTTAAAAGAGAATCTGGCTGATGTTGTAAAAGAACTTGGAATGATTGGTTTTGATATTGGTCTGGAATGTTCAGGTTCAGAACATGCATTTAACGATATGCTTGATAATATGTACAATTCAGGAAAAATTTCATTGCTTGGAATACTTCCTCCTAAAACAGGAATTAATTGGGATAAAGTAATTTTTAAAGGATTAACCTTAAAGGGGATTTATGGTCGAGAAATGTTTGAAACATGGTATCAAATGGAACAAATGCTACATTCAGGATTAGATCTAAGTCCAATGATTACGCATCAGTTTCCAATTGATGAGTTTGAAAAGGGATTCCAGATAATGGATGAAGGAAATAGTGGAAAAGTTATTTTAAACTGGGAGTAAAATAAAAGACATGAATAATAGAAAAGTAAGAGTTAGGTTTGCACCAAGTCCGACAGGCCCGTTGCATATGGGTGGTGTTAGAACAGCTTTATTCAATTATCTTTTTGCAAAAAGAAATAGTGGTCAGTTTATATTAAGAATAGAAGATACCGATCAAACAAGATATGTTGATGGCGCAGAAGATTATATTATTGAATCACTTAAATGGTGTGGAATTGAGATTGATGAAGGAGTTGAAGAAGGAGGACCTTATGGCCCTTACAGACAGTCTGATCGTAAAGAGATTTATAAAGAGTTTGCTGAAAGACTGATAGAAAGCGGAAATGCATATTATGCTTTTGATACTCCTGAAGAGCTGGAGGCAATGAGAGAAAAATTGAAAGAAGAAAAGAATAGTGTACAACAATACAATGCTATTACACGCGGTAGCATGAAAAATTCTCTTACTTTATCTGATGAAGAAACAAATAAAATTATTGATTCAGGCGAACCATACGTAATTCGCTTTAAAATGCCTGATAATTATGATATTGTTGTTGAGGATATAATTCGCGAAATGGTAAAGGTTGATACGAATCAACTTGATGATAAAGTATTGTTTAAATCAGACGGAATGCCTACATATCATTTAGCGAATGTTGTTGATGATCATTTAATGAAGATATCTCATGTAATTCGTGGCGAGGAATGGTTACCTTCTTTACCTCTGCATGTTATGTTATACAAAGCTTTTGGATGGGAAGAGTCCATGCCTGAATTTGCTCACTTACCATTATTGTTAAAGCCAAGTGGTAAAGGTAAATTAAGTAAACGCGATGGTGATGCATTAGGCTTTCCTATTTTTCCATTAGAATGGACAGACCCTAAGACCGGAGATGTGTCGCGTGGATATAGAGAAGATGGATACTTTCCTGAGGCTTTTGTAAATATGATTGCTTTATTAGGTTGGAATCCAGGAACTGAACAAGAGTTAATAAATATGAGAGATTTAACTTTTAGTTTTGATTTAAATAAAGTTCATAAGGCCGGTGCAAGGTTTGATCCTGAAAAAGCAAAATGGTTCAATCATCAATATCTTATTCGTGAAGATGATGGGAAGTTAGAAGGCGCTTATCAAAAGATATTAAAAGCTAAAGGAATTGATGCTAATAATTCATATGTGCTAAGAGTAATTTCTTTAATAAAAGAACGAGCAAACTTTGTTTCCGATTTCTGGGATCAATCATATTTCTGTTTTCAGGCACCAACAGAGTATGACCCTAAAGTGGTAAAAAAGAGATGGAAAGAAAATACATCTGAAATAATGTCGGAATTAAAAAAGCAACTGGAAGGGCTTGAGATGTTTGATCATGAAAGTATGGAAAAAGCTATTCAAGATTTTATAGAAGGAAAAGAATTTGGTATGGGACAGGTTATGAATCCTTTCCGACTAACTTTGGTTGGAGCAGGAATAGGACCCGGGGTTCTTGATATTGCAGAACTTTTAGGAAAAGAAGAGACTTTAAAAAGATTACAAGCAGGTATTGACAATATAAAAAGAGACTGAAACTTATATGATGTAAATGAATTTTCCTGAAAATTACTATTTGAATTTTCATGCACATCAGCAAATGCCGGCTGAAGATGAGGTTGTTATACAAAGTAAATTTTTACAAGAAGATCTTATCATTAATAATAATGATAGGATTTTTTTTACTGCAGGCTTACATCCTTGGCATTCTGATGTATTAGGAGAAGCTGAGATAAAAAGCAAATTGGAAGAGCTTGTAAGATCAAAAACCATAATAGCAATTGGTGAAACAGGAATTGATAAGTTGAAAGGTCCAGGTTTAGATTTACAAACTAATATATTTAAATATCATATTGAAATTGCCGATAAGTATAATTTACCTTTAATTATACATTCGGTAAAAGCGCATAATGAAATATTTAAATTAAAGAAAGAAACAAGATCGAATGTGCCATGGGTAATTCATCATTTTAATGGAAGCAAACAAATGGCTTTTGATTTTATTGAAAATGGTTTTTATTTGTCCGTTTGTCATCATATAAAAAGCAAAAGTTCGAAGTTGAGCGAATACTTTTGTGATTTACCTATAGAAAAAATTTTCCTTGAAACAGATGATTTTCGTATTAATATAAAAAATTTATATGAATTGGCTGCTTTAAAAATGGGTGTAAGTATTAATACTTTAAAAAAACAGTTAATATTGAATTTAAAAACCTTATTAAATGAGTAGTAAGAACTGGCAAGAAAGGACAGAACTTTTAATTGGAAAGAATAAAGTTGAGAGACTTGAAGATGCGCATGTTCTTGTTGTTGGTTTAGGCGGTGTAGGAGCATACGCTGCCGAAAATATATGTCGTGCAGGTGTTGGTGAAATGACAATTGTTGATGGAGATTTTTTTAATCCCTCAAATAAAAACAGGCAATTACCTGCTATGGATAGTACACTAGGAAAACCAAAATCCGAAATATTGGGTAAACGCTTGATGGATATAAACCCAGAGTTAAAACTAACAGTGATTCAAGAGTATATCAGAGAGGATAGAATAAAAGAAATTCTGAGTGATCCTTTTGATTATGTCGTAGATGCTATTGATACTTTAACGCCAAAAGTTAATTTAATCGTTAATGCCTTAGAAAACAACTTAAAGATTGTTAGTTCTTTAGGAGCAGGTGCACGAATAGATCCAACAAAAGTTACAATTAAAGATATCTCAAAATCGTTTAACTGTCGCTTGGGAGCTACTTTAAGAAAAAGGTTGCGTAAACTTGGAGTTACAAAAGGGTTTAAAGTAGTTTTTTCGGAAGATAAATGGGATGAAAATGCTGTAATAGCAGATGAGCAAGACGAAAATAAAATGTCAAGAGTTGGAACAATTTCTTACATGCCAGCTATTTTTGGTTGTTTTTGTGCTTCGGTAGTAATTCGGGATCTGATAGGTGAATAAAAAAATATCCGGAACTATGTCCGGATAATATTTTCTACTTATTCTTTTTACTCCATGAGTCTTTTAATGGAACAGTTCTGTTAAACACAAGATTTCCTGGTTTGGATTCTCTTCTGTCAGTGCAGAAATATCCTAATCGCTGAAACTGATATTTTGATTCAGGCTCAGCATCCTTTAAACTTGGCTCAACTTTACAATTTGTTAGTGTTTTTAACGAATCAGGGTTTATAAGTTCTTTAAAATCTTTGTCTTTATGTCCTGCTGGATCTTCATCACTAAATAAACGATCATATAATCTAACCTTAGCATCAACAGCATGTTTTGCCGAAACCCAATGAAGAGTTCCTTTTACTTTACGCTTGCTTGCTTCTGTTCCGCTACCGCTTTTAGAATCAGGATCGTAAGTACAACGAAGTTCGGTTATATTTCCATCTGAGTCTTTTATAACTTCTTCGCATTTAATAATATATGCTGCTTTAAGGCGAACTTCTTTATCTGGTGCTAAACGGAAGAATTTTTTAGGTGCATCCTCCATAAAATCATCCTGTTCAATATAAATCTCATGAGAAAATGGCATTTCACGAGTTCCCATGGCTTCATCTTCAGGATTATTCTCAATTTTCAGCCACTCCTCTTTATCTTCAGGGTAATTTGTAATAACCACTTTTAATGGATTAAGCACGGCCATAACACGAGGAGCAGTTCTGTTTAGGTCATCGCGTAAGCTATGTTCAAGTAAGGCTACATCAATAACATTATCACGCTTAGCAACACCAATTGTGTCGGCAAATTTCCGAATCGAAGCAGGTGTAAATCCTCTTCTTCTTAATCCAGTTATTGTTGGCATACGAGGATCGTCCCAGCCTGAAACTAAATTCTTTTGAACAAGCTCTAAAAGTTTACGCTTGCTCATTATTGTATAACTCAAATTTAAACGCGCAAACTCAATCTGTCGTGGTCTAATAGTTCCTTCAACATATAAATGATCTAATATCCAGTCATATAAAGGCCGATGCACTTCAAATTCAAGTGTGCAAACTGAATGCGTAATGCTTTCAATATAGTCTGATTGTCCGTGAGCAAAGTCGTACATTGGATAAATGCACCATTTGTTGCCACTTCTGTGATGTTCTTTATGCAGAATACGATAAATAATTGGATCACGCATATGCATATTTGGTGATGACATATCAATTTTTGCTCTTAAAACACGTTCACCATTTTTGAATTCTCCGTTTTTCATTCTGGTAAAAAGGTCCAGGTTTTCTTCGATAGAACGATTCCTAAATGGACTCTCGGTTCCAGCCTGAGTTGGAGTACCTTTTTGTTTGGCAATATCTTCGGAGTTTTGATCATCAACATATGCGAACCCCGTGTTAACTAATTTTAGAGCCCATTCATATAGCTGGTCGAAATAATCTGAGGTAAATCTGGCTTCTCCTTCCCATTGAAATCCAAGCCAGTTAATATCTTCCATAATAGATTCAACATACTCAACTTCTTCCTTTTCTGGATTTGTATCGTCGAATCGCAAATTTGTTTTTCCATTATAACGTTGGGCAAGACTGAAATTTAAACAAATAGATTTAGCATGTCCTATGTGAAGATATCCGTTTGGTTCTGGAGGGAAACGGGTCATTACTACGCCATTATTCTTGTTGTTCTTTAAATCTTCTTCAATAAAACTCTCAATAAAGTTTAGAGATTTTTTTTCTTCCCCGCCTGCCGGACGGGCAGGGGTTTCTTTTTTTTCAGCTGTCATGAAAAATCAAATTTTAAATTCAGTCATTATTTTTATGAACTTACAAAAGTACAGGATTTTATCCAATGCTGTATAAATTGTATTAAAAAATATGTAAAACTGATTTTATAAATTTAAATTTGAGATGTAAATCTTAAATTTTAAAGATATGGGGTTGATACAGATTGAGAATATGGAATTTTATGCTTATCATGGGCATTTTGAAGAAGAACAAATTGTGGGTAATCGTTTTTTGGTTGATCTTACAATAGAAACAGATATGCAAGTGCCTGCAAAATCAGATGATTTAGATGATGCTTTAAATTATCAAGTTGCATATAATATTGTAAAGGAAGAGATGAAAATAAAATCCCATTTGCTTGAACATATAGCTGGTAGAATATTGGATTCTTTGTATAAAAACTTCAACTCAATAAAAAAGGCTGTTGTAAAAGTTTCAAAAATGAATCCGCCCATGGGAGGAAAAATGGAGCGAGTAAGTGTAACTCTTAGTCGGTAAAATGAATTAAAAATCTCGAGTAAAGTTAATTTTATAATAAAGGTTTGAGTATTGTTGAATTTTTTTCTATTTTTGCTGTCCGAATAAAAACGGTCGCGTGGCCGAGTGGCTAGGCAGCGGTCTGCAAAACCGTCTACGGCGGTTCGAATCCGCCCGTGACCTCAAGATTGAAAATTGACACCTGTTTAGCAATGCTTTACAGGTGTTTTCTTTTTCAGGGGACGGTGCAGGGGGCGCTTCTATATTTTAAAGTTATTTTTTATAGAATTACATACGCTGTTTAGTCAGGACTATTTTAACTTTAAATTATTTCGCATGCAAACAATATGTCTATGCTAAGAGAGTTTTTGGATAATTACAAGATAATTGATTGGATTTTTGTCTAAGTGTAATAAATGCTATAATCATTAAATTATAGGAAAAAGGAGATGTAAAATACTCGAAACTTGGTTATTCAAAGTATGTTTTGAATTACAGAAAATGATAAAATAATGATAAGACTTAATTTTAAAGAATCTTAAATTTTGTTAAATTGCGTATATATAATATGATATTATATTTTTTTAGTTAATTTTATATAATTACATTCGCATTTTTTTAAAGTACTATGCCTACATCAAAACATCAATTAGCGGAAGTATTATGTGGATTCTGGTTTGACAATGATTCGAACGACTGGGACAGTACATTTTTTGGAAAATATTTCGAAAAGGTTTCTATATTAGGATTTGTTGAAAAACAAGAACAAAAAGCTGTTCAAGTTAAAGTTGAATTAAATTCAGAGCAAAAAGGAGTTCCTATTTCTGAAATGAAAGAAGGGGAAATGCGGATGGTTTTTAGGAATCCTGAAAAAAATGCTGCCATTATACTTTCAAGAAACTATATC
>DAOUTQ010000108.1 GCA_030668615.1 Bacteroidales bacterium
CATGATTTACAATGCGATCCCTATCTCCTCGGGCACTTACTATTTCATTTCCTCTAATACCAAGATAAATATTACAACCCACACCACAGTATACACAAACAGTTTTAACTTCCGTTGTTGGTTTTCGTGTTTCTTTAAATGTTAATGCTCCTACGGGGCATCGTACAACACATTCGCCACACGATTCACAAACAGATTCAATAATTGGTTCATTACAGCATGCACTAATAACAGAATCGAATCCCCTGAATCCATAATTCAAAGCATTTACTCCGGCTACTTCATCACAAGTTCTAACACAAATACCGCACATAATACATTTATTATGATCAAGACTAAAGAAAGGATTAGAATCATCAATATCAAAGTGTTGTCTTGTCCTTCTAAGCTTACTTAATCTTTCCTCATTTACTCCCACATAAGATGTAACTTTCTGTAATTCACAAGCACTATTACTACTACACGTTGTACATTCCTGAGTATGATTAACATGAATCAGTTCAAGAGTAATCTGGCGAACATGAGATATTTCTTTATTTTCTGTCGTTACTACCATACCTTCTTCAACAGGGGTTGTACAAGATATTATTGGTCCCCGTCTACCTTCAATATCTACAATACACATACGACAGTTACCCGATGGTATCAAATCAGGATGATGACATAAGTTAGGAATATAAATATCATTTTCGAGAGCTGCTTCAAGAACTGTTTTACCTTGTTCAGCTATTATATCTTTACCATCTATTTTTAGCTTTATCATACTCATAATATTATGCATATTTATATTTAGAACCAGGATAAACTTCGATAGCATTAAATTTGTCTGGACATTTCTCAAAACACAATCCACATGCAATACAAGAATCCTGACAGATGGTATGTACTTCTTTAGGATTACCACTAATAGCATTTGTTGGGCATACAGAAAAACAAGCATGACAACCAGTACATTTATCTTCTATTATATCATAGTATTTTAATTCTTTGCACACTTTTGCACGACAGCTCTTATTTTCAATATGCTCAATATACTCTTCACGGAAATATTGTATTGTTGTTAATACTGGATTAGGTGCCGTCTGTCCTAATCCACATAAAGAACCTTTTTTTATACCTTCGCCTAACTCTTCAAGTAAATCAATATCTTCAATTTTTCCTTTACCCGAAACAATATCTTCAAGAATATCTAACATCTGACGAGTTCCTAAACGACAAGGAGCGCATTTACCACATGACTC
Source organism: Bacteroidales bacterium (assembly GCA_030668615.1). Classification (GTDB taxonomy): domain Bacteria; phylum Bacteroidota; class Bacteroidia; order Bacteroidales; family UBA12077; genus UBA12077. Next base: position 1,242 of record DAOUTQ010000108.1, read on the forward strand.
TTTATGAGCAAAATCGACAAAATATCTTGCCACATCAACCATACATGTATCTTCGTCCATAACAACGAGACCACCGGAACCCATAATTGTACCTGCTTCGGCAAGAGATTCATAATCAACCGGAATATCAATCATATTGGATGGGACACAACCTCCCGATGGGCCACCTGTTTGTACTGCTTTTAGTTTTTTATCTTCAAAAACCCCTCCTCCAATATCGTAAATTATTTCTTTAAGTGTAGTTCCTAATGGCACTTCTATTAATCCTGTATTCTTTACTTTACCAACAAGAGCAAAAGTTTTTGTTCCTTTACTTTTCTCAGTTCCATACTTTGAAAACCATTCAGGGTTGTTTTGTAAAATTCGAGCTACAGAAGTTAAAGTCTCTACATTATTTATAATTGTTGGTTTACCCCAAAGTCCTGACACAGCAGGAAATGGGGGCCTTGGATTAGGCATTCCTCTTTTTCCTTCGATAGATGCAAGCAAAGCTGTTTCTTCACCACATACAAATGCTCCTGCACCTTCTTTTACTTTAATTGTAAAATTAAACTCAGTGCCCATAATATTTTCGCCCAGAAGATTTTTTTCTTTAGCTTGTTCAATAGCCAAATCAAGTCTTTCAAGTGCCAAAGGGTATTCTGCACGACAATAAATATAACCATGATCAGCTCCAATAGCATAGCCTGCTATAATCATTCCTTCAAGTAACGAATGTGGATCACCCTCAAGTAATGAACGATTCATAAACGCTCCCGGATCACCTTCATCGGCATTACAAACTATATACTTTGTTTCATTATCCTGGTCTTTTGCAAACTGCCATTTTCTTCCTGTTGGAAATCCTGCACCACCACGACCACGTAGACCAGAATTATTTATTTCATTAATAACATCCTGTGATTTCATTGTCAAGGCTCTCTGAAGTCCAGAGTATCCATTATTTGCCATGTAATGATTCAGATTCGTAGGATCAATAATACCACAATTATTCAAAACAAGTCTTTCCTGTGGTTTAAGAACTGGAGTATCAAAAAGGTTGGGTATGTCTACAGAATTTTCTCCAGGTAGTACTCCTATTATGTTTTTATTGACAATCTTACCTTTCTTTATAAATGAGTTTACAATCTCGGAAGCATCTTCTCTTGTTACACTGCCATAAAAAATAACTGGATATCCAGGTTTATATACCGAAACAATTGGCTCCATATAACATAAACCTATACACCCAACTTCGCAGACAGTAAATTTTTCATCGCTATTAGCTGCCTCTGTATTTAATTGCTCTATTACTTCGGTTGATCCTGCTGACCTTCCACACGTTGCATTTCCCACCATAAAGAATGGATCTTTACCATTTAGCAAGTTTTTCCATTCATCTGTTGCATTCTTGAATAATTCAGAAATATCCATAATATTAATAAATTTTAAACTTTTGCTTTAAACAATTTCTGTATTTTCTTAGGAGTAAGGTTAGCTTCAACTTTCCCATTTACCATAGCACAGGGTGCAAGGCTACATGCGCCAATACAGGCAACACTCTCAATTGAGTATTTTAGATCGGCTGAAGTTTCTCCCTCTTTTATACCTAATTGATTCTCTATTTCTTCAACTATTCTTGGGACTCCTTTAACATGACAGGCTGTACCTCTACAAACTAAAATATGTGTTTCACCTTTTGGTTTAAACCTAAACTGTGCATAAAATGTAGCAACTCCATATACACTACTTGCAGGTACATTAGTATACTGTGCTATCTCTTTTAAAGAATCATTAGAAAGAAAACCTAATGCATCCTGTGTTTTTTGAAGTATGGGTATTAGTTCTTCCTCTTTCCCTTCGAATAAAGAAAATACTTCATCCAGTCTTTTATCCATAAAAATGATTTGAATATTAGTAACTGATAAATATAAGCTAAGTATCCAAATATATCAATATGTAGAATTTAATTAGATTGATTTTAATTTAAAAAGGCTCCAGAAATCCTGAGCCTTAATTTTGTGTTTATGTTTAAAATACGAACTATTTCCCCAACTGCCAACCCAACATTAATTGAATCATCGGAAGCACCCTTGTTTCCAAAGGATAATAATCTATTGGGTCATCACCAAATTCATAATAACCAATATTTTCTGTGTCAGTAGAGATTCCAACACCAATAGCAGCAGAAAGATTAAAACTTGAATTAGTTAGTAAACGATATCCGGCATTAAAATGAATCACGTTAGATTTATATTCATAAATTCTTAATCCCCAAGTTCCTCCCGGATCCCATGAATCGGAACCTTTTGATTTTTCATAACCCACCTCCAAATACGGTCGGTGTTGACCAGAGCCTACAGGTATTAAAAACTTAGCTTGAAATCCAAATGAATAACTTGCTGGAGATGTTGTAGTACCATCTGTAAACCAATCAGTAACCACCCCCTGATAAACTACACCTGCATAGTGATATCGAAAAAAAGGTCCGACAGCAATCATATTAGCAAATTGAAAATCCAGTGTAATCTGAGGTCCGAAAAATACAAATCCTATAACATCCACTTGTAAATTCATTAAAGCTAAATCATAATCTGTACTTGTACTAATCAATGAATTATTTTCTGTACTTAAATAATTAGTAGATAGCAAGATTGCCTTATGATTTTTAAGAAGTATACCATCAGATGCATTTAAATAAAAGGGAAGCATAAATGACAAGATTAATAGCAGTGTAAATTGTTTTCTCATATTAGTTTAATTTTAGTAAAAAAATTATTCTCGTAAGCTTATTAACAAATTTATGCAATATCTATATAAAAATCAACACCTTAACCTTTTACTTACACCAACACTTTAAAAAATAAGCAAACTACATGAACTGAAATAATCTAAGGTTGTTACAATATGCATAATCAATAAAAGAATATAATGTCTATTATACAATTACTCATTTTAACAATTGTTCTGGTGCTAATTGCAGTATTTGCCTTATCGGTAAGATTAATTTTTACTAAAAAAGGTGAGTTTCATGGCGGATCGTGCAGCAGCCATTCCGGAAAACTGAAAGACCAAGGAATTGGATGTGGCTGTGGAAATGACTCTTGTGAAACGTAAAATAAACAAACCAGCCAGTTCCAATATTTATCGGAATCGGCTGGTTTTAAAATATTACATTTTGTATTTATACAATTCTGCTACTGCCTGATGATATTCTTTTTCGACCAATAAATAATCATCATAAATTTCATAAAAGTAAAACATCTCAGTAAAAAACTCTATTACAGAAATCTCTCCTAATTCCAAAGATTTATTTAGAAGTTCTTCATTATTAACAGAACTTAAAACTGTTTCATAACTTTCTAAGTTTTCTTTTAGTGATTGTACTTTTTCAAACTGAATTTTCGTTTCAGAAATTCTTTTTGTCTTTAAAAAATCATTATTTACATTATAGAAATCTGATTCTGCTTTTGCTTGCTGAATTTTGTTTTTACTTCCCCATAAGGGAATTGAAACTCCAACAATTAAACCTTTGAATTTCTCATCGGCAACCGTCTCGCTTCCATAACCCATACTAAATTCAGGCAATTGCAGATTTTTAATGACTTTTACTCGCTTCTCTGATGCTTCAAATGCTTTTTGATTATACAATAAGCCGGGATCTTGTTCCAATCTTTCAAATAACAATGTGTCCAAATCTAACAGATTCTCTACTGGATAATTTATAATACCTATATTTAAATCATCTCCGCCGTTAAGATTCATTAGTTTTTCTTTAATTGCCAAAAACTGAGTTTGTAAATCTTTATCTTGTTTCTGAACCCGAAGCAAATGCAACTTAGCTTTATTTATTTCCAGAGCATTTGCATCTCCTAATTCACTACGAACCAAATAAGCGTTATAAATATCTTCAGCATACTTTAATCTTTTACTGAGTATTGATATCTGTTTTAAGAGATAAACATATTCAACTAAAAAGCTTTTTGCTTCGATCAATACATTTTGCCTTACAACCAACTGATTTAGTTCTTCAGTACCGATCATTAACTTTGAATACGCCGATTGATTTTTATAAAAACATGGCATCTGAAATGATTGACTTACTTCAAAAACTTCCTTTGTTCCCGAAACCGATGAATTATCAGGAAAATATCCGTATGATAATGACGGACCTCCTGGTAAATTATTTAGCTTGTGCTCAAATCTTTTACTTTCTACATACTTATTTCCAGCCTGTATCTCCTTATTATTATCTTCAATAGCTTTTAACACATCATTAAAAGTTTGAGAAAAAACGTTTGTTGATAAAATCAACAAAATTGAAAATATGATTAGTTTTCTATTTTTCATCTGTCGCCTCCTTTTTTTGTATTAGAAAATAAATAACAGGAATAATATAAATATTCAAAAGAGTTGATGTTAACAAACCTCCCAAAATAACTTTAGCCATCGGACTTTGAATTTCGTTTCCTGTTGCATCACCTTTAAGTGCAAGCGGAATAAGAGCAAGTGCAGCAGTTAACGCTGTCATTAAAATTGGATTTAAACGATCAACCGAACCAGAAGAAATATAAGCATTCAATTTTATTCCTTTCACTTCAAGATGCTGATAATGCGAAACAAGCAATATGCCATTTCGTGTAGCAATCCCAAATAATGTGATAAATCCAATAATTGAAGGAATACTCACAATTCCTGATGTAAAATAAATGGTAAAAACACCACCAATTAATGCTAATGGCAAGTTAATCATAATAATACCAGCCAATTTTAAATCTCTTAGCTCTTGATATAACAATAAGAATATTACAAAAATAGCAAGTATCGACGTTAATATTAATGTTTGTGATGCCCGAGCTTCACTTTCAAATTGCCCACCATATTGAATCATATAACCTTCGGGTAAAGCAATATTATTGTTAATAGTCTTTTGAACATCGTTCACAACACTTCTCAAATCACGTTCTGCAACATTAGCAGAAATAACAACTTTTCGTTGTACATTTTCTCTGCTTATAGAACTGGGACCGGATACAGAAACCACATCAGCAACCTGTTCTAAAGGCACTTTTTTGCCGTCGTCAGTATCAATCAATGCACTTTTAATTCCTTCTATCGATTCTGTATAATCTTTGTTTAACCGAATAATTAAATCGAATTTTCTTTGTCCTTCGTAAATATCTGCGAGTTTTACACCTGCAAACGCCAGTTCAATAAACTCATTAAACTGATTCATTGTAATTCCATAACGTGCCAACATTTCCCGATTTGCACGAATTTGAATTTGTGGAATCTCAACTTGTTGTTCAACACTAATATCAACCAGGCCCGGAATATCTGCAATTGTATTTTGAATTTCATTACCAATCATGAACATCCTGTTAAGGTCTGTTCCAAATAGTTTAATAGCAATATTAGCTCGTGTGCCGGAAAGCATATGATCAATTCTATGTCCTAAAGGCTGACCAACAGTAGCCGCAATCCCCGGTATACCTGCAAGTTTCGATCTAACATCGGCAAGAAATTCTTCACGTTCACGATCTATCAAATCAAAATTAACATCAATTTCTGCACTATTTGTAGTTTGTGAATGTTCATCTAATTCACCACGACCTGTTCTTCGAGAAGTAGTTTTCACCTCGGGAATTGATAATAATTCTGTTTCAATTAAATTTCCTAATCGATTACTTTCCTCTAAAGAAATTCCGGGTTTACTAATAGCAGAAATGGTCAATGCTCCCTCATTAAACTCAGGAAGAAAACTACGACCCATGCTCGAAAGTGCTATTAATGAAGCAATGAACAAGCCTAAGGCCGAAAATATAACAATCTTTTTATTGTGTAAAGCCCAGTTTAATGATTTAAGATAAGCGGCATTTAATTTGGAGGTAAACCATTTATCTTTTTCCTTTCTAATTAAATACTTCTCGTTCGATAGCAGCAACTTACAAAGTAGCGGTGTTAAAGTCATAGCAACTATTGTTGATATACTTAATGAAACAATATATGCTATACCTAAAGGCTTTAACATTCGACCTTCCATTCCTGAAAGAAAAAATAGTGGAACAAAAGCAACAATAATAATTAAAGTTGCATATATAATTGATGCACGAATCTCTTTGGATGCTTCATACACAACATAAAATGCAGATTCTCTTTCCTTTTTAGGTAATTTATGATTTTGCCGAAGTCGTTTATAAACATTTTCAACATCAATAATGGCATCGTCAACAAGTGAACCAATTGCAATAGCCATTCCACCCAATGTCATTGTATTAATGTTAAAACCCAACATTTTTAAAACAATAATTGCACCTAATAAAGAAATAGGAATTGTAATAACCGATATGATTGTTGTTCTGAAACTTCCCAAAAATAAAAACAGAATAATTACAACAAAAATACCACCTTCAATTAAAGCTCTTTGTACATTATTAACCGATTTTTCAATAAAATCGGCTTGCCTGAAAATCTTACTATCCAAAACTACATCCGGTGGGAAAGTTTTTCTTAACTCATCAAGATTTTTTTCAATATTTTCGGTAAGATTTAAAGTATTTGTATTAGGTTGTTTCGATATAGATATAATCACAGATGGTTTTGCATTCTGCGATGCGTATCCCATTTTAACTGCCGCTCCAACTTTTACCTCCGCAATGTCATTTATTAAAACAGGTCGTCCGTTTTTTAATTTGATATAAGAATTACCTAATTTCTCTAAATCATATGTCCGACCCATTCCTCGAACAACATATTCATTACCATGTTCACGAATAACACTTCCTGCAGAATTTTCGCTGATTCCTTCACATACATTTGCCAATTCTTCCAAAGAAACATTATAATATTTCATTTTCTGCGGATCAGCAAGTACATGATATTGTTTATAATCACCCCCAATGATAGTAACCTGAGACACTCCGCCAGTAGCTAACAGGACAGGCTTAACATTCCATTCAGCTATGGTTCTTAATTCCATTAGAGAAGTTGAATCAGATTGCAATCCAATAAACAAGATTTCACCCATAACAGAAGATTGTGGAGCAAGCGTTGGTTGACCTATATTTAATGGCATCTGACCAGCAAGTGTTACCATTTTCTCACTTACAATCTGACGAGCTTTAAAAATGTCTGTTCCCCAATCGAACTCAACCCAAACAAATGAGAATCCGTGCGATGAATTTGATCTTACTCTGCGAACATCAGTAGCCCCATTAACAGCTGTTTCTATTGGGTACGATACCATTCGCTCAACTTCTTCTGCAGCCATTCCATGTGCATCGGTCATAACAACAACTGTTGGCGCAGTTAAATCAGGAAATACATCAACATCCATCTCACTGGCCGTGTATACTCCGCTGAACATAAGAACAATTGCACTTAGGAGTACAATGAACTTATTGTTTAAAGAAAATTTAATTATATTATTTAACATAGTACACTATTTTTAATGAACATGACCAGCGTGTGGATCTAAACTATTTGAAACAGCAGCTAATTTTATTATTATTGCCCCTTTCGATACGATCCTTTCCTGATCATTTAATCCAGTAATAACTTCAGTATTTTTACCATCAGAAACTCCTGTTTTAACTTCACGTTTTTCGAATAATTCCGGTGTTAACTGAACAAATACAAAGAAATTTCCTTGTTCTTCAATTAAAGCAGTATTAGGAACTATCAAAGCTTTTTTATTAGATATTGTTTTAATAAAAACTTCGACAAAACTACCTGTCAAAAATCTCTCATTATTTTCAATTTGAAAATTTATCGGGATTAAATATCCTTCATCTTCATCAATGTTTTTACCATAAGATAAAAGCTTTCCATTCAATTCGTTTAAACTATAAATCTTATTATTAATAGATGATTTAATATTAATAGATGATATTGAACTCAAATATGGATAGTACTTTTGCTGAACTTCTGCTTTAACAATTAATTTACTATTATCAACTACAGAAAACAACGCTTCACCAGCCTCAACATACTGACCATTTGTTACGTAAACATGCTTAACAGTACCTTTCATTGGTGATGTCACTATTTGACCATTTGCACTAAAATTATTCTTCAGATTATTAAAAACAGCTTTTGCATTTTGAAAATCGGCCTTTGCACTTTCCAATTCTTTTTCAGAAACAATTTTATTCTGATAAAGTGCTTTTTTTCTATCAAAATCAGCTTTTGCCAGATCGTAATTATTTTTTGCTTCAAGATATCGAACTTCTGCATTATCATTTGCTAAACCGTTCCCTGAAATACTGAATAAATCATCCTCGTTATTTACAACTGTTCCTTCGAGAATATTACCATGTAGTTTAACTACTCCATTAGTTTTTGCAATAACAAAAGTTTCGTTACTCTGAAAAGGTAATATTTGTGCAGTTGATTTTATCACCTTCCCAAATGATTCAACAGAAGGTAAGATTGTTGCAAAATCAATTTTCCATGATTGCTCTTTAGTAAAGTTTATTGCATTTATGTTGTCAATTATTTTCTTTTCTGCAATATGAACTGCTGTATGTTCATCATTGTATACTACTACATTATTAATCTGAATTTGATAGTTTACTTCTTTTGATTTTATATTAAAAATTAATTTTGAAGCTCCGTTTTTCTCTGGTTTTAACACAAACTCATAAATACCTGGTTTAACAGGCTCATTAACTACATCTTCAACTATTTTATCTCCAGTTATTAATTGAAGATTAATAATACCTTCTTTTAAAGGTTTAAAATTATTTAATTGTGTAAAATGAGCAAGTATTGTTGTACTTTCTCCTTTCACAAAAGGATCAGATTCTGCAAATAACTCAAAATAATCTGAGTATTCTATAAATTGTAATTTTACATTACTATGATCGTGTTCTTCAGTTATTGACTTCTTTTTATTACAAGCAGTTATTGTAATAATCAATATCAAAACATATAATAAATTATGTTTCATTGTACAAAAATTAAAAAATTAAAAAATGATTATTATCAAGCAATTAGCTCAAGGCCTAATGCGCTTTAAATTGATCTTAGATTAAGATTTTATTGGAGGCCCACGAAGATGATCTGTTTTGGGTAACTGATCAGAAATAAAATCAACAAAAAAGATATTGTCGTATGATTCTGAAAAGTCAAAATTATTTAAAAATGTATTTTCTTTATTTGTGATAAAAACATTATCAACAGAAATCTTCGTTAATACCTCAACATGAAAATGACAAATATTATCATTACTATCATGATCACAATCTTGAATTTCAGCATTTTCTTCAAGATTTACATTCTGAGCATGATTATGATTACATTCCGAATGATGATTTTCTGAATAATGGTGATGCGGAATAATGCTATGAGCAAAAATTATTGTCCACGCCAGAAGTAAAAAAGGTAATATGATATATTTATTTCTTATCACGATCCAAAGATAATAAATTATTTAATTTTTTTCTTTGACAAAAATTAGGAGTTGTAAAGCTTAAACTTCCTAAAACAAAAACAATATTAAATATTTCTTGTTTAACAATTAAAAAGCCTCTCTTTTCTTTTAATTAAAAATTTTGTACTTTAGAACGGATCAAAAAACCATGCTTATGAATCCTTTTCTGATTTTTGTTTTATTTATGACTTTGGTTGCAATTCCATTAGGTGTTTTTGTAAACAGGATAAGATATCGTGGAACAATTATATTCAAAACTGCAATGACAATACTCGTTACTAATCTTCTTGTGGCGATCATTTCTTATGTAATCGGCTTTTATGGAATAAAATATTTATTCTGGTATGTTCCTGTAGGATATTTAATCTTGTTAATGGGAAACATAATTTTCAAAAAATATGTTCAAAAACCAATTAAAGGGTCGATTGAAGCCTTAAAGAAAATATCACATGGAGATTTACAAGTAGAAATTAGTGAGGATATCAAAAAAAGTAATGATGAAATTGGACAAATGAATGTTGCTTTGGAAGAAATGATCAAAAACCTGAGAAATACTGCTGAATTTGCCCGCCAGGTTGGAGAAGGTAATCTTGATCATGAAATAGAACTTTTAAGTGAATCTGATCATTTAAGAATAGCTTTAACAGAAATGAATCAAAAACTTCAAGATGCAAATAAAACACAGGAAGAAAAAAGAATTGAAGATGAAAAACGATCTTGGGCAAATGAAGGCTTAACTAAACTCAATGAGATTTTAAGAAAACAGGACGACGTTGCTGAATTATCATATCAAATTTTAAGTTATTTGGTTAACTACATGGACGCTAATCAGGGTGGGATTTTCATTAGAAATAATGAAGATCAGAATAATATAATATTGGAGCTACAATCATTTTATGCTTTTAATAGAAGAAAATATATTAAAAAATCATTTGAGTTGGGCGAAGGTTTAGTAGGTAATTGTGCTATCGAAAAGAAACGTGTTCATTTAACAGAAATACCCGATAACTACATTCAAATTACTAGTGGTTTAGGAGGATCAAATCCCAGAAGTTTGGTCCTTATTCCTATGAAACTTGAAGAAGAAGTGTTAGGAGTTATTGAAATTGCTTCTTTTAATAATTTTGAAGATTATCAAATTGAATTCCTAGAGCAAGCATCATTAAGTATTGCAAGTTCATTAA
>DAOUTQ010000016.1 GCA_030668615.1 Bacteroidales bacterium
CTAAATCCCCCCAGTCTTCTGATATGCAATCCCTGATTAATAGAAAGCTCAAGTTGGTCAAAATCTGCATCGCTATTTAAAAACCCTTTTATTCCTTTTGTATAATTCAATGAGAATGTTGGATAATTTGAATACGAATATCTTTTTACGCCATTATTAATTCGATAAAAATATTCGGGTGTATATCTAAGCCCAAACTCTATTATCGATGCATTGTGATCTGCAACTAAATTATTATCAAAATTATCCACCGGAGGAATATTAGAAGTAAAATCATTTTTGAAAGGATCGAAAAAATAAAAATCTGCATGATTATCAAGAGCCTTTCTTTGAGCATATTCAAATCCGGTAAGAAAATTTAATCCGTTAACAATATCAATACTATGTGAAATTTCAAAATAGTCTTTTTGGTATAACTTAAGATGATTCTCTTTTAAAAGAAGTGTTGTTATTAAATTCAAGTTCTCAGTAATTCCTGTATTTGAATCAAAATCAGAAACTGTTCGTCCACCACTCATGCTTATCGAAGCTCTTTTTATTCCATTATATCGATAATGCGTAGATAAGAAATTAGTCATTCTTTCGCGGCCAAAGGCATAGCTTGCATTTTGCCATATGCTGAAATATTTACCGTTTTCATTCCGATGCGTATAATCAAACTCCATTCCATACTTTAATCCATCTGCTGTGTTGTAATTGATGTGATCTAAATCAATTATTCCTCCGTAGCGAAACGTATGTCCTTCGTCATAACTAAACGATCCTCCCATTAATATTTTACTCCATTTAAATCTCTTATCATCACGCTCAAGCGAATCTTTATACGTGGTATCAGTTTCCATTCTTAACTGAACGGAATCTTTTTCTTTATAACTTTCAAATTCATCTAATGTAAGTGGCATTGGCCTGATGGAATCCCAATATGCAACAGACCTCAAGCCTGCGCTATCCTCAACATTATTGTTATCTTTCAATTCCAACTCCTTTTTTTTAGGGATTGTTTTTTCAACATCTTCTTTAATAAGCTTTTTAAGTTTTTTGGACTCTTTTTTAGTAAGATCATCTTTTTGAACTAATTGTTGAATTTCCTGTTGCTGGCTTTTCGCTACATCAACAATTTCACTTACATAGTCTTTAGAATCGACCAACATTCTCCTATAAAGAGTGTGATCTAGTTTTGAGTTAAGTTTCACTTTATAATCCGAAACTGAAGCAACATATTTAAAGGTAAATTCAATCCCCATTATACCTGCTTCAATATCAAAATCATGACTTACGGGCATCCAAACATCATTTCCTACTGGAGTATATATCTGGTTCATTTTAACCTTAAACATTTTTTGCTCTATTGTAAGCTCAGCGCTATATAAATGCCAAAATCCCTCAACTATACTTATATATCCTGAATATAAGTCATATCCCTCACGACGTGAAATAACTTTTATCTTATGCACTAAATAATCCTGATCATAAAACGATGATATTAACTCAAATTTATAATATGAAAATGCATCCTTACTTAAAGGGGAAATTAATCCGTCAATATCATTATATAATGAAATCGTTATATAGCCTAATGGTGAAATGTCATTCATTTCCATAGTACTTCTCATGGAAATAGTGTTTTGCTCAACTATATCAGGTAATTGAAAATGCAAATCTGTTATGTTTTCTATAATAATTGGTTTACCAACTTCAATCCCTTCTTTCTTAAAAGTCTTTTTTAATACCCTTGGGATATCAATCGCTTTTCCTGTTCCTTTCAAATAAATTCTGCAATTATATTCCTCTGCCTGATTCAGGTAATAATAACTCATAGCTATGGCTTTTCTCATTATTGAATATGCAGGATCCTCGCCACTTGCTAAAATTCTTGCTTCAGGGATTTTAAAAAGCTGTTCTTCCAAAATGATATCTAGCTTTTGTACAACTCCGGAACAATTAACATGAATTTCTTTTGATTTATATCCAAGATATCGGATTGTAATTACATGATCACCTTCCGGCAAATCAAGCGAATAGCTTCCTTCTATATTGGAAGTTGTTCCTTTGGATATACCTTGAGCATATATAGTTGCATAGGCAATGGTGTCTCCGGTATTGCTTGTAATTTTTCCTTCGATACATTGCGAATAACTATACGTTGTTGTTGCAGTAATTAATAAGGTTAATAAAAACTTTCTCATAATGAAATTTAAGAATAATTATCTTTCAGACGAATTAAACTTAACAAAGTTACAGACAAATTGCTCGGACAAAAAATTAATAACGAGAAAGCCTTAAATCTCTTTTATTTTGTAATTTGAAAATATGATTAAAAAATCTATTTTTGTAGCAAATTTAACGGCCCCATAGTTCAAGGGATAGAATAGCAGTTTCCTAAACTGTAGATACAGGTTCGAGTCCTGTTGGGGCTACAAAAAAAGCCGGCTAATTAGCCGGCTTTCTATTTATCTTTTTATTCTTTATTCTGCATTTTCTGTAACACCCTCTTTTAGCGCCAGCAATACATTCCGTGCACTTTCAATATCTGTAACATAAATGTTCATTTCGCTTGCATAGCTTTGAATTTCACCATCTTTATAAATCTTAATTACTTTTGTATTATAGTTTGTAATTAGATTAACCGATAATTCTTTTCCTGAAATATCATATTTAAGACTGTTTGGATTTAGGTCAGATAGATTAAACTCATATACATATTCTGTGCTTTTTTTCTCTGTAATTTCCCTCAGCGTTAATCTTAGTTTATTATTATCCTCTGTTATTCTCTCTAATTCCTGATTGAATACTGTTCCTTCTACAGTAACTTCTTTTGTATTTTCAATAAGCCAATCTATTTTACTTCCAAGACCTTCTGCAGGAACAAGTCTAACTATATTGGCCTCACATAGAGGTATTGTCTTTTTAAATACATGTAATAATAAGCGAGCATTTTCCATATCATCACACAAAATTTGTATGTTGTTAATATAGTTTTGCTGCTCATCGTTTTCATATACTTTAACTAATTTGCTAGCTCCTTTTGTTTGAAAGGTTAATAAGAATTTCTTTCCGCTAATTTTATAATCAATTGAGTTCTGATTAATATCTGACAAGTTAAATTCATATCTTGTTTCTACTTTCTTTTTCATATCGTCTACAACAACACTTAGTCCTGTAATACAATCGTTTAAAAAAGACTGATCGTATGTTGTTTCGCCAATAACGATATTACCAATATTTTTACTCAATAGCGTTGTTGCTTCGTTTAGTTCATTAACAGCCGGTAATGAGCTTTTTAATTCTTCCTCGGCCATGGGTATAGTTTGATCTATAATGTATCTTAAATCGCGTGCATTTTCGATATTATAGGCAATAATTTCTATTTTATATAGATAATTTGAAAGTTTGCCGTCTTCAAGGCTTTTCATAATCTTTCTTTTTCCTTTTGTTTCAAAAACAACGGAAAACATAGCTCCCTTTACTACAAATTTTAACGAGTTAGAATTTATATCTGCAAGATTGAACTCAAATTTTCTTGTTTCTGTTGATTTCTCATTTGTTTCAACAACCTCCAAATTTACCTTTCCGGTATGTTCTTCGTCTTTCGATAATATTTGCTGATATGATGAATTGTCAATGTTTACCAATTTAACATTTTCAGTTAGCCAGGTAAGCTTTTCATCATAGGATTCCAAACTAAATTTGGTCTCCATAATGTTTTCAGCAACAGGTATTAACTCTTTTATTTTCTCTTTAATTATTCGTGCATTATCAATGTCTTCAGCGTATATTTTAACTAATTTACCATATGAATCGTGCTCGCCGTTTTTTAAAACAGTTACTAATTTTTGATTATTATCAACTATTAATTGAACATACATTTTTTCTTTCTCTGTAATCTCGCGAACCATTACAGGATCTATATCTGCAAGGTTGAATTCGAATATTAACTCTGTTCTTTCTCCTTTTAGATCAACCTCATTTATAATAAGACTTAATACTCCAGGTTGAACAATTTTAATTTCTTGTTCAAATGTGATCTTTGCTGTATTAACCGTTTTAATATTTTCGGTTAATTCTTCTACAATACTTTTAAACTGATCTGGTTGAGCATTTAAATTCAATCCATAAATATTAAAAACCAGAACTCCGAAAATAAAAAAATAGATTCGCTTCATTTTGAATGTTTTAAATTGCACTTAATATAATTTTAGGTATTAAAAATATAAATGTACCATAAAATATTCATATGGTACATCTATAAACTATAGCTATTTTAATTATTTTGCAAAATTAATTTAGAAATCTGTTAAAAAATAAGATAATGTAATTGCAAAAACGCTGTTTTTAATTTCATCTCCTGAATGAGGTGATATGTTATTTAATCCAATATTGTATGACAAGCCAACCTGAATGCTTTCATTAATTTCAACACCAGCACCAATTATAAAGCCTAAGTCCAGTCTTTTTATATTATCCTCTGCTCCACTTCCCCACTCAATATCATCTGTATCTGATTCCGAATATGTTTCTCCGTCCCAGGTTTCTGTATACTCACTCTCATACTTGCCACTTAAACCCATTCCTATATTAAATCCGCCTGTTCCATAAATGCTAATATCACCTAATTCAAACTTGTACATTGCTGTTAAAGGAATATCAAGGTAAAACATTGATGCTTTTAACTCCATACTATAAGAGTCACCACCAAAACTTTCACTTTCTTCATATTTAAATCCTTTTTGAGACAATAACAGTCCCGCCTGGGCTGTAAACGCATCGGCAATTTCATATTCTGCAATACCTCCTATGTGCACTCCTAATTTAGATTTGGTATCATCTAAATCTTTAATCTTTGAATTAGCTACATTTAATCCTGCTTTTGCTCCTATTCTTATTTGTGCATATATATTTGATGTGCACATAATCATAATGAGCGTAATAAAATAAATTCCAACTTTTCTCATAATTAATCTTTTTATTTTTGCCTACTCTTGGGTTTTTTGGCATACACCCCGTACTCTTTTATGGATTTTCCGGAAGATCCATACTAAACTTTTGGTATCTTTATTAATTTACATATTTTAATAAATCTTGCACTGTTTAGTAAATTAGGAATAAATTTAATGTTTTTTTTCCTACTATTCCAAGTTTTAGTTTGAGCTTTTATACATAAATATAAACAAAACAGATTGTTGGCTCATATTTAAGGGCTTCTTTTTAAATCAGAAAGTTGTTTTTATTTTTAGATGTTGTAATAGATTTATTTGTTGAAGACTGTATGTAAATATGTTTCGAAACTAATGTTAAAATCAGCCGGGCTTTCGTAAAAGAAAATATGTCCTGTGTCTCTTACAATCTGAATTATGCTTCTCCATATTGATGGAATATCAATTGAATTTAAATAATCAAAATTTAAAATCTGGTCGAGCTCCCCAAAATAAACCGCAACCGGAACTTTTATATTTTTAATTATTTCTATTTGATCCTGATATTCTCCTTTCATAATTGATCCAAACAAATATTCTCTGGTTTTTAAATCTGCCTTTCTTATTATTTCGGGAATAAATTCAGGATATTTCGTTTTTTCTTCTACAAGCAATGCTGCAATTTGATGAACCTCACTATCATCTATTCCGGGCTTAGCAAACAATTCAAAAAACGATTTTTTGAGAAACATTTCATTGGTAACCGGATTCGACAACGGAATAGCTCCAAGTAACGCAAGACCCAAAGGATTGGTTAATTTGTTAAATGCCTCTATTATTACATTTGCACCTGTATTATGGCCAACATAAACCGCATTTTCAAGTTTTAGTTCCTTACAAAAACCTATCAGAAAATCACTTAATCCACTTATTGTATAATCATCCTGAGGGTTTTCAGAAGATGCTGAATTGCCATAACCGGGTAAATCCAAAGCAATAAACCGAAATTGATATGATAATACAGAATCGATTAATTGCCTAATGAAAACGGAGGCCGATGACGACATGCCGTGAACAAAAACAACCGGATGCCCATTGTCTCTGGATTCATAGTAAAACACTTCTTTCTCTTTAACTTTTATTCTTTTTTGCTTCATCCTGTGAGTTTTAATTTATATAAATTTATGAATTCCTGAAGTATTATTCAAATTTAAAATCAGTTAAGAGATAATTGTTTTTTATTAATCTTAAAGTAATAATTTATACTTTTATAAAAATAATTCTGCAGAAATGAAAAATTTACTGGTTATAATTCTTTGTTTACTACCGCTTATCATACTTTCTCAAACTTCCAACCCAGAACCATTTAAATCTTCTTTTGATTCACGAAATAAAAGTGATATACATCTGTATTATAATCCTTTGCTGGATAATTATAATCTTCATTTTGTTCACCTTGATCTTAATGTTTCAGACGAATCAACGTATATTTCTGGCAATGTAAGCCTTCACGCTACTATTGTTCAAACACTTGACACGCTATTGTTTAACTTTAGTAATTACATGACAATAGATTCCGTTTTTATTAACAACCTTAAGGTTGCGGCATCTCATAACAATAATTATTTACAGTATATTTTTGAAACTCCACTTGAAGTTAACGACCAGGTAAAAATGCAGGTTTATTATCATGGAATACCATTCGGTGATGGCGTAACAAACAAAACAAATACATCCTGGAACAAAAAAGTTACATGGTCTTTGTCCGAATCTTTTCACGCTTATGAATGGTGGCCTTGTAAACAGGTTTTGTCTGATAAAATTGATTCTGCATATATTTTTATTACTTGCGATGATGATTTAAAAGCCGGCTCGAACGGATTATTAAAAGATGAAGTAAGCCTAGCTGGTAACAAAAAGCGATTTGAGTGGAAAACAAATTATCCAATCAATTATTATCTTATTTCATTTGCTGTTTCAGAATACGAAGACTATTCCTTTTATGCATATCCGGAAGGTTATGATCCTGTTCTAATTCAGAATTATATTTATAATACAACGGGTTGTCTTGACTTTTATAAAAACAATCTTGATAAAACAGCAGATTTAATTGAATTGTTTAGTGACAAGTTTGGCATATATCCATTTAGAAATGAAAAATATGGACATTGTTTGGCTGAACTTGGTGGTGGAATGGAACATCAGACCATGTCTACAATGAAAAATTTTAACTTTTACCTTGTTGCTCATGAGCTTGGACATATGTGGTTTGGTGATTATGTAACCTGTGCAAGCTGGCAGGATATCTGGATAAATGAAGGTTTTGCTTCTTATACTGAATATGTAGCAAAAGAAAATTTGGTTTCATTAAACGAAGCCTATAATTGGATGAAAGATGCACATAACTATGCTCTTGGAGAACCACAAGGAAGTGTATACATTCCCTTTGAAGATGCTGCATATGAGAACCGTATTTTCAATTATGCACTTTCATACAAAAAAGGTGCTGCATTGGTCCATATGATAAGGAATGAAATTAATAATGATGAGATTTTCTTTTCAGCTATTAAAAATTACCTTGCCGAATATGCTAATGGAGTTGCAACAGGAGATGATTTTAAAAATTCGCTTGAAACTTATACAAATATTGATTTCGATGCCTTTTTTAATCAATGGTATTACGGAAAAGGATTCCCTCGTTTTTCGGTAGAGTATTCACAGGTAAATGATACATTGAGTTTATCCGTTCAGCAAAGAACTTCTTCGTCTGAAACACCTCTTTTTCAAATTCATGTTGACTATAAAATTTCTTTTTCTGATGGAGATACAACGATTAGATTTTACCAATCAAAGAATAATGAGTTTTATTCTATCCCTTTTAGTAAAAACATTATTTCCATTGAGATGGATCCCAATAATTATATTTTAAAGGAATCTGTTACTATTGATTCTGTGAATTCTCCTGGAAACAACTCCTCGCTTTTTAAAATATTTCCTAATCCGGCAAGGAATCGTGTTCAATTGCGTTTTAATATTAATCTGCATAATCAAAGAAAACATGTTCAGGTTTTTAACCTGAATGGTAAATTAATAAAACAGTTTTATACATATAAAGATCTTATATCGGTTGGGATTTCTGATTTATCAAATGGTTTTTATTTTATAAAGGTAATTTCATCCGGAAAATCTTTTTCATATAAACTTATAAAGCAATAATCTCTAATTAAATAAATAACTATAAATAAATAATTACGTATACAATAGTGAACTCTGCCTTTATAAATTGATATTAACCTGTTATTAAACCATTTTTAAGGAGACATAATTATGAAACCAAACTTCATTTGTCCTAAATGTAAGGGTTTTCTAAATGTAGGAGATCAAATAGTGTTAGTTGCTGAATCAAAAAAAAACAAAACAGGGCTTGTTTTTTTTAGCCCTGAGATAGGTAATTACTCTACATCAAGAAATCATGAATTCGCAGTTACAGAAGGTGAAAAACATGAGTTTTTTTGTCCTTTATGCCACGAAAAGTTAGCCGCAGATATTCACGATAATTTATCAAGAATAATTATGATTGATAAAAATAATGATGAATTTGAAATCCTGTTTAGTAAAATTGCAGGTGAGAAAAGTACTTATAAAATAGTTGGCGAATCAGCAGAAATATATGGGGAACATCATTCCAACTATATTGATTTTATAAACCTAAGTCTTAATAAATAAGAAGCTTAAAACAAAAAAGGAGCAATAAAGCTCCTTTTTTGCTTTTAAACTTCACGAATTGGTTTAAATCCATTCCCCAGAACCTCATGAGCGTCAATTACGGTCATAAAAGCATATGGGTCTATATCTCTTATAAAATCTTGTAAAATTCCTTGTTCGCGTCTGCTAACATTTGTAAAAATTATTTTCTTGTCTAAACCTTTGTACATTCCGGTACCGTCTATCAAAGTTCCGCTTCTTTTTAAATCATTGACAATTTTATCTCTAATTTCTTCATATTTATCAGAAATAATAAACAGAGCTTTGTCATAACTTACTCCTTGCATCGTTGCGTCAATTACTTTTCCAGTAATATAAATCACAATCCATGAATACAATGGTATTTTCCAATCCTTAAAAACTAATAATCCAATTAATACAATCACAGAATCAACAGCGATTATTAAAAGACCCAATGACATTCTTGTGTGTTTTGCTAATATCATAGCAATAATATCAGATCCTCCCGACGTAGCTCTCGATTTGAATATCAGCCCTAATCCAAATCCTATTAATACGCCACCAAAAACACAGGATAATAAAACATCATCAACTAAAGCCCCGGTAAATCCAGCATCAAGGAAATCAATAAAAATTGAAGTTAATAAAAATCCTACTATTGTTTTAACTCCAAAACGAGGTCCTAAAATCTTAATACCTAAAATGGTTAATGGGATATTAAGCAGTAAACCAACAAATCCAATTCCAAGACCATCTTTAAAAATGGGTTCGGAAAAAAATGGAATTCTAATACCTTCATGCATTATTTCAGAAGTTATGTTTTTTACAACAATTCCAATCCCGTAAACACCTCCGGGTACAATTTTATGAGGATCGATAAAATAAACAAAACCCGCTGCAAGAATAAAAGATCCAATAGCTATTAACGAATAACTATAAAACCACTCTTTAGATAGAAATTTTTCTTTTGTTACAAAAGTCATATTTATAAATATTAGTTATGTTTGTTTATAAAAATCGCGGCAAAAGTATATTTTTTTACCTAAATTAAGTAATCAATTACATAAAATCAATAAAAAAACAAGGAGTAAAACTCCTTGTTCATTATTATGTCATATTTATAATTTTTTTTTATCCTCCGGTAGCACTAAATGTACCGTAACGACTAAGATCTGTCCTTGGGTTAACAACCATTACAGGTATTCTGGCGGTATTAGCAATAATATATTGCTCTTGTGCTCCCAAAACATAATCTGTAAGGCCAATTCCTTTTGTTGTCATAATTAAAATCATGTCGGCATCAACCTTTTGTGCAAAAGCAATGGATTCTTCAGCAGAATTACTTCCTTCTATCCTATGTAACTCGTAATCACAGTCATATTTGTCCAGAATTTTTTCTGCAAAGTGAACATTACCCATCAACTTCGTATTTAACGCCTTATCTTTTAATGTTGGAATTATTATATTGATTTTAACCTCGAAATATTTAACTAAAAATAAAGCCCACTGTAATTTTTGTTTAGCTTCACTTCTATAATCCAGAGGGAATACAATGTCTTTAAAAATCTCTTTCTTTGAAGGAGGGTCCTGAACAACAATAAATGGAATTTTTGAACCAACAATAACTTTTAAAGCATAACTTCCAGTGAATTTCTGCATGCCCTTAATGCCATGGGTACCCATAACAACCATGCTAACGTTGTTTTCTGAAGCATAATCCGAAATTACATGAAATAAACTTCCTTCCAGAACCAAAGAATGTAATTCATATCCATATTTCTCAGTAAGTTTTTCAATGTCTTTATTTAATTCTACTAACGCTTCTTCTCCTTTTTTAAGCGTCTTTACAACATGAATTAATGTAACTTGATTATTTAAGCGTTTTGCAACTTTTATTGCATGTTCTAATGCAAACTCTGCTACTTCTGTGAAATCCCAGGGAACTAATAAAATGTCTTTTTCCATAATTTTGTAGGTTTACTCTGTTGCCTGTTTAAGGTATTTTTTGAATCGAAAAGTTAATCAACTTTTAAATGATTTGCAAAGAAAATATTAAAATATTTTGTAATACTCTTAATATCAACATTTTTAAAACATCTTTTGCCTTGTCAGGAATAGGTTATTGTGTTGTAATTTAAATATTTAAACGAATTTTTTATTTTTTTAACTGTTTTTATTATTGTTTTTCAATAAAAACTATTTCTTTGCTATTTATATCAAAAATATAATTTATGGATCGACATAAAATAAAAAATAAAAAAATTATAGGTTTTATATATTGGTTACTTACCACCATAATGGGTCTTGGGGGAATTCTAATTCTATTTTCTGTTTTTTTCTTTATTCAGTCAATCAACAAGCCAGAACTTGAACCATTTTTCCCGGTTGTTGATGTTCCGGTTAGTATCTATGAAAACGCACTTTTAGAACTTAAATCAGGAGAACAATATGAAATATTAATAGACGATGCTTTTCTTTCGTTTAATGTAAATAGCAAATATGGATTTGCAGGCATTTTAAATTATGTCTTTTTTGTAATGATGCTATTAATAGCATATTACGTTGTCTATTTATTGTGGAAAATATTTAAGTCAATCCGCTCTGGTTTAAAATCCGAAACTATTTTTCTTTCGAAGAATGTCTGGCGTATAAGAATAATTGCATTTGCAATTCTTTTTTCAGCTATTCTTGAAATTATTTATCCTTTGATTCTAAAATATTTTTGGTTTGAAAAAATCATAATGTTTGAAAAATCGTTCGATCTTAGGTTAAATTTTGATGCAGGAATAGACTTTTTCTGGGCTCTAATTGTTTTGGTTGTTGCAGAAATCTACAGAATAGGACTGGAAGTGAAGAAAGAACAGGAATTAACAATATAAGATAATTAAATATGCCAATTATAATTAAGCTTGACAAAATACTATCAAAAAGAAAAATGACCCTTACAGAGTTGTCTGAAAAGGTTGATATTACCATTGCAAATCTTTCCATTTTAAAAAGCGGAAAAGCAAAAGCTATACGTTTTACAACATTGAATGCTATTTGCCGTGAACTAAACTGTAAGCCAGGAGAAATTATCGATTATATATATGATGAAGATTAACAAATCAATCAATTAAACATTAATAAAATTATGAAAATCAAACAATTATTACTAAGCTTTATTTTATTAACTTTTGCTACATCTATTTTTGCACAAGCTAATAAAATTGAATTTGAGGAGTACGATCTGGATAATGGATTACATGTAATTTTACACCAAGACAACAGTTTCCCTTTGGTTGTAGTTACCATTACGTATCACGTGGGATCTAAAAATGAAAAACCGGAAAGAACTGGTTTTGCACACTTTTTTGAACACCTTATGTTCGAAGGTTCAGAAAATATTGCTCGTGGCGAATATTCAAAAATCGTAGATAAAGCCGGAGGAACACTTAATGCAAACACAACTTGGGATAGAACTTTCTTTTATGAAGTATTATCGTCAAATCAACTTGAGTTAGGCTTATGGCTTGAATCTGAAAGAATGCTGCACTTAAATGTAGATTCAATTGGTGTTGCTACTCAAAAGAAAGTTGTTACTGAAGAAATAAAACAAATAGAAGAAAACCAACCTTATATGAGTTTCCAAAAAGAAATTGTTAAGAGAGCATTTACAGTTCATCCTTACCAATGGACAGTTCTTGGAAGCGCAGAACATGTTATGGCTGCTACTGAAGAAGATTATAAGGAATTCTACAATAGTTTCTATGTGCCAAACAACGCTGTATTAACAATTGTAGGAGATATTGATTTTGATGATGCTAAAAAGCTTATTAATAAGTATTATGCTGATATGCCTGCAAGCGAAAATGAAATTTACAGACCAAATGTAAAAGAGCCTATAAAGCATGAAGAAATTAGAGATACTGTTTATGATAACATTCAGCTTCCTGCTATTTTCCAAGCATATCACACTCCAAAAAACGGAACCAAAGATTTTTATGCAGTTGATATGTTAGCTACGCTTTTATCAGGCGGAGAAAGCTCAAGGCTTTTCAAAGAACTTGTTGATGATAAACAATTGGCTATGCAAGTTGCTTCTTTTCAGTTTCCTTATGAAGATGAAGGCTTAGCATTTACACTTGCACTACCAAACATGGGTGTTGAACTTACCGATTTAGAAAAAGCAATTGACGCTGAAATTGAAAAGGTACAGAACGAACTTATTTCAGAAAAAGAATTGCAAAAACTGAAAAACCAGTACGAAGTTAATGCAGTAAACGACAATGCTTCTTTAGAAAGCAGAGCTTATAATTTGGCAATAAATTATGTTTTTCATAAAGATGCTAATTTAATAAATACAGAAATCGATAATTATCTTGCTGTTACACGAGAAGATATTATGCGTGTTGCTAAAGAATATTTCAGAAAAGATAATAGAGTAGTTTTATATTATCTTCCTAAATCGCAACAACAATAAACAACACCTTTAAAATTAAATTATTATGAAAAAAATTAAATCTATTATATTAACACTTATAGTTGCTCTTTTTGCCAATGTAGTATTTGCGCAATTAGACAGAAGCATACAACCACAACCAGGTCCGGCTCCTGAATTTAAAATTGGCGAACACAAAACTTTTACCTTAGACAACGGCCTTAAAGTAATTGTGGTTGAAAACCATAAAACACCAAGAATATCTTATCAATTAACTGTTGATGTTAATCCTGTTTTTGAAAAAGATGCAAAAGGCTATGTTTCAATGGCTGGTGATTTATTACGATCTGGGACAAATACAAAATCAAAAATTGAAATAGACGAAGCAATTGATTTTATTGGTGCTGATTTATATACGTTTAGAAATGGAATGTATGGAATGACATTAACAAAACATAAAATAACTTTTCTTGAGTTAATGTCTGACATTTTGTTAGATCCATCATATCCTGCAGAGGAAGTCGAAAAAACAAAAAAACAAAAGCTTGCTGGTCTTGCATCATCTAAAACAAATCCAAGTGTTATTGCAAACAGAGTAGGACAAAAACTACGTAATCAACAACATCCATATGGTGAAATTGAAACAGAGAGCACTATTGAAAAAATCACTCGTGATCATTTGGTTCATTACTATAATACTTATTATAAGCCAAATACATCATATCTTGTTATTGTTGGTGATATAAGTTTTAAGGAAGCAAAAAAAGATGCTGAGAAATATTTTGGAGCATGGGAAAAAGCAGATGTCCCAAAACAAGAATATCAGTTCCCTAACAAAAACATTGGAACACGTGTTGCTTTAATTCATAAAGATGATGCAGTACAGTCTTACATAAATATTACCTATCCTGTTAATTTGAAAATTGGTGAAAAAGATGCCATTTCAGGTTCTATTGCAAACAACATTCTTGGAAGCGGAGCATTTTCATCAAGATTGTTTTCGAACCTAAGAGAAGATAAAGGATATACCTATGGTGCTTATTCAAGTCTTTCGAAAAATGCTTATGTTGGAAATTTCAGAGCGTTTGCTCAGGTTGGAACAGAAGTTACTGACGATGCTGTTAATCAGTTTATTATTGAGATGAACAGAATGAAAAACGAAGTGGTTGACGACGAAACACTTAGTCTTTTCAAAACGATATTAACAGGAAGTTTTGCTAGATCTTTAGAAGATCCTCGAACAGTTGCTCGTTTTGCTTTTAATACAATAAAGTATGATTTACCTGCAGACTATTATCAAACCTATCTTGAAAAAATAGATGAAGTAACAAAAGAACAAGTTCTGGAGGTTTCTAAAAAGTTTATTGATTCTGATCAGGCAATTATTGTTGTGGTTGGTGATAAAAACAAGCTTTTTGAAGATTTAAAAAAGTACAGCTCTACAGATGAAGTTGAGGTGTATGATATTTACGGAAATCTTGTAAAAGAAGACGCTGCAAAACTTTTGCCAGAAGGAGTAAATGCAGAAACTGTTATTGGGAAATATGTAGATGCAATTGGAGGCAGAGATGCTCTTGAGCAAATTCAGGACATCAAAATGATAGCAACCACGAACATGAGCGGCATGGAGTTAAAACAAACAACTTATAAAAAAGCTCCAAATAAATATGCTATGATTATGTCAATGAATGGAAATGTAATGATGCAACAGGCATTTAACGGAGAACGTGGAATAATGAAAGGATTTCAAGGTGAACAGGAAATTATCGGTGACGACCTTGAAAATCTTAAAATTGACGCAGTTATGAACGTTGAGTTAAAATATGCTGAATTAGGTGTTGTTGTTGCCTTAGAAGCCATCGAATCAGTTAATGATAGCGATGCTTACAAATTAAAAGTTGTTAATCCGACAGGACAAACAACATACGATTATTTCGATTTAGAATCATGTCTAAAGGTTCAGTCAAAACAGACAACTGTTACACCACAAGGCGAATTTACTCAAGTAATTAATTATACAGATTATCAGGAAATTAATGGAGTTAAATTCCCTTTCATAGTTAAAATATCAGGTGTTCAAAATATGGAATTAAAAGTTAGTTCCGTTGAAATAAATACTGATTTAAGCGACGATTTGTTTTAATTCGAACTTATTTCATATTATAACATAAAATAAGCGCGGCAATATTGCCGCGCTTATTATTTAAGTAAAATTATTCTTTTATTTAAGCATTATTTTCTGGACATAAGTATTGTTTAAACAATCAATCTGAATAAAATAAAATCCCTTTGGTAAATGGCTTACATTAGCTGTGAAAAAAGAGCTATTTAATTCATTATACTCCAAAACTTTTTCTCCAATAAGATTGTATATTAAGACACTATTTAACAGATTTCCATTTTCAAACTCAACATTTATCTCCTCTTTAGCGGGATTCGGAAAAACTTTTATTTTACCAATTTCGGCTTCAGTTTTAATACCTACAGAACCATCAGGATTGTAAACATAATTTACATATTCAGGATGATCAATAAAAGGATTTCTATTATCCTGAATTGCATAAATGGCATCATTTCTATCAAGCTCCTTTTGACTAACAGGATCGTCAGCGTGCCATTCAATTAACATTTCCAAAGCCCAATCGTCAAAACACTGATCACTACTTCCATCAAGCATTCCACTCCCGGGCCATGAAGAAATTACATCTTCATATCGTGTTGCCATATAAAAATAATTTCTGGCAAAATCTCCCTTATATTCATCAATTGGCTCAAATACAGTTCCTGAAAACGATCCGTAAGTATTAGGTCCTATTTTACTTCCATTATTTAATGTTTGTGTTGGAGCAGAAACTTCTCCGTATTCCAGGCTTCCTCTCTGGTTATTTACATACTTGTCTGTAGGCATAATATGAAATACATCCGTATTCATTGGAGCAATTTCTCCACCAAACCAGGCCCTGGGAAACGAATGCTCCCTGTTATAATATTCACATTCAGATGTTCCACCGGATCCGGGATCCTGATCATCAACAAATGTAAAATCACAATCGGAATATGTGTCCCATACGTATTCGTCAGCACGAACGTCTGTTGTTTCAAACGCATTCCACACACCTGGTGTATAAGAAACAGACGTATGTCCTTTAATTGTATTATACAAGGCTGTTTTTAGTTCGTATCCCTCTTTCCCTTCAGCACTATCGTAATATCCGTCAGGTATGCCGGCAAAAAGAGATTGGATAATAAAAATCCCGATAACTATAAATAAAATTCGTTTTATCATCATATTAAAAATTAGGTTACTAAAATTGTTTATACTGAAAAAAAGGGGCTAATGTTACTAAAAATTGTCTAAATCAATCTTTTTATTAAATGTATTTTTTTACATTCGTTAAATAATCTTAAACCAAACTTATTTTATGAGGGCAGTAATTCAAAGAGTTAGTAAGGCTTCTGTTAGTATAAACAGTAAAGTTAAATCATCGATAAAATCCGGTCTTTTAATATTGGTTGGAATAGAAAATACTGATACTACCGAAGATATTGAATGGTTAAGCAATAAAATTACACAACTTCGTATTTTTGATGATCAGGAAGGAGTAATGAACTTATCAATAAAAGAAATTGATGGAGAAATCCTTACAATAAGCCAGTTTACGCTTCATGCTAAAACAAAAAAAGGAAATCGTCCATCTTATATTCAAGCAGCAAAACCAGAAGTTTCTATACCATTATATGAAAAATTCGTTGAACAATTAGGCCTTGATTTAGGTAAGGAAATTAAAACAGGTGAATTTGGTGCCTATATGAAAGTTGCCTTGGAAAACGACGGACCTGTTACAATCATTATCGATACAAAAAATAAAGAATAAAACATGAATACCTTATCGATTAAATCTTTCGAAAGAGCCACCCTTATTGTTACTTCTTTTGCCGCTTTTGTAACTCCGTTTATTGGATCGGCTACAAATATTGCGCTACCCGCAATAGGGAAAGAATTTTCTGCCAACGCTGTTATGTTAAGTTGGGTTGCCACTTCTTTTCTGTTAGCATCGGCAGTTTTTTTGGCGCCATTTGGCCGCCTGGCAGATATTGTTGGTCGTAGAAAAATATTTAGTATAGGATTAATAATATTTACAATTGCCTCGTTCTTATGTGCTTTTTCAAATGGAATCGAGATTCTTATTTTTTGGCGAGTAATTCAAGGTATTGGTGGTGCGCTAATTTTTGGGACAGCAATGGCAATCATAACATCTGTTTTTCCTCGTGAAAGAAGAGGAAAAGCATTAGGTATTGTTGTAGCTTCTGTTTATTCAGGTTTAACTCTTGGACCTTTTATCGGAGGCTTTTTAACAAAAACATGGGGCTGGGAAGGAATATTTCTGTTTGTAGTTCCTCTTGGGATAATATCTGTTATCTTAAGTTTTATATATCTAAAGGAAGAATGGGCCGATGCTAAAGGTGAGAAATTTGACTGGAAAGGATCTGTTATTTACGGTTTGGCAATTATTTCCTTAATGTACGGTTTTGGAAAACTACCGGAGCTCAACGGTTTTTTATTTACACTGGCAGGAACTTTAGGAATTGTTCTTTTTGTGTATTTCGAGAAAAAGCAAGAATTCCCGGTTATAAATATTCAACTATTCCAGAACAATCGTGTTTTTGCATTTTCAAATTACGCTGCTTTAATAAATTACAGCGCAACATTTGCCATTGGATTTTTATTAAGTCTCTACTTACAATATATTAAAGGATTAAATCCTCAGCAGGCTGGACAAATACTTGTAATTCAGCCATTATTAATGGCTATTTTCTCACCAATTACCGGGAAATTGTCAGATAAAATCGATGCTGGAAAAGTTGCTTCTATTGGTATGGCTTTAATTTCTGCAGGATTATTTGTTATTGCTTTTATCGGATCTGATTCCAGTATTTGGTTTATTATTCCAATACTGGTTGTTTTTGGAATTGGTTACGCCCTATTTTCTTCTCCCAATTCAAATGCAATAATGAGTTCTGTTGAGAAGAAATATTATGGAATTGCATCAGGAACTGTAGGTACAATGAGATTGGTTGGACAAATGTCAAGCATGGGAATTGCCATGATGATTTTCTCTATATTTATTGGAAAAGTTGAAATAAATCCTTCGAACTTTCCTGAATTTATTCATAGTATCAGAACCGTATTCTTGATTTTTGCCGTACTATGCTTTATTGGAATATTTTTCTCGCTGGCCAGAGGGAAGTTAAAATAACTAAAATAAACATGTATTCTTACAACGACTTTAAGTAAAATATATTCGCGCCACGACTTAAAGTCGTAGCACGAATAAACGAATTTAACAATGGAAAAAGATATCATATATCATCTTTACAGTAAAGGGAATAACGGTCAAAAGATATTCTTCAATAGAGAAAATTATATGTTTTTTCTGCAAAAAGCGAGAAAGCATCTTTATCCATACTGTGATATTCTTGCATATTGTTTAATGCCTAATCATTTTCATTTTATGATTTACGCTAATGAAAACTCCGAAAAAACAAAAACTCGTGGTAAAATAGGAGCTAATGTTTTTCCGAAAAACCTTAGAATAATGTTAAGTAGTTATACCCGGGCTGTTAACATACAAGAAAACAGATCAGGCTCACTATTTCAACAAAATTCAAAAATTAAACCCCTAAATGATGTTTTTTATGGAAAAATATCACCCTCTGCTCAAATTTCTTATGATTATTATTGTTTTCATTATATCCACAATAATCCAGTTAGTGCTGGTTTGGTAGGTAAAAAGGAAGATTGGGAATTTTCGTCCTATCAAGATTATATTGGAATAAGAAACGGTAGTTTAATAAACAAAACCCTTGCATTAAAAACCATTTGTTTAGAAGACGATTTGTTTAATAAGCAATCAAAAATTAAAGATTTATTAGAAAAGTAGAAATAAATCCCTCGAACTTTTCTGAATTTATTCACAGTATTCGAACCGCATTTCTAATATTTGCAGTATTATGCTTTATTGGAGTATTTTTCTCGCTAGCCCGCGGCAAATCAAACAGGAGTAGATTTAACGGCGGCTTTATAAAAAAGCCTAAAAAAGAAAACCGCTCGTGATAGTGATCGTCATTTAAATAACGAAAAGCTTCTTTAGAATAGTTTTTTTCTGTTTTTTTTAAAAAAACTTCTGTTTACTTCTAATTTTTTCGTTCAAATTTGTAATTTGTAATTCTTTGCTAATTATTGATTATTTTTGTTTTTCCTATTAAAGTACGAACTCAATCACAAAAAAATTGCATACTAATTCATAATAAAATTCTTTTTAAAAAGAGGGGGAAAATGATGCCAACACAAACAAAACGAACTCCATTAGTTGAATTTCCAAAAGATGAAATGTTAAAGCTTATTAAAAGCTTTAGTCCTGAAAGGATTGCAACATTTCTTGATGTTACCGATTTAAAAGCAGATACTTTAGGTCCGAAGCTCGATAAAATGGCTGATTGGGCAATATCATTGAAATGTGCTTCTGTTTGTGTAAATCCGGTAGAAGTAGACCGATTACCATTGCTTTTAAAAGGTTCCGGAGTAGCAGAAACTTATGTTATGGATTTTCCTTTAGGTAAGGTTGATATTGACCTAAAAGCACGTATGACAGAAGATACAGTACAGAAAAGTCGAAAACTACGAGGCGAAGGCGCAGGTCATATCGATATAGATATTGTAATAAATGTTGGAAGATTCAAGGCGAATCATAAATATGCTCTCGAAGAAATAAACGCTATGTGCGATGCTGCCGAAGGAGAAGTTGTAAAAGTAATTATTAGAAGCTCTGAGCTAACCGAAGAAGAACTTGTTGCTGTTACCGAAATTGTTGGCGAATCAAAGGCGCAATTTATTAAAAACTCAACCGGAATGGACGCATACGGTGCTATGCCGGAACATATGAGAGTAATGCGTGAAATTATCGGAAATAGCAAAGGCGTAAAAGCTGCAGGTGGGATTTCTGATGCAATGACAGCTTTGAGGTTAATTTATGCAGGAGCTCCTGATGAATCAACACAAAATCCGGATCTTTTCAGAATCGGAACAAGCGGTCCATTAAATATTGTTTCATCAATGGGTTGGCTGTTACATAATTCTGAAGACTGGTTAGATGCTGGCATAATTCCATGCAAAGTTTGTCCTTTTAACTATACATCGAAATTGCGCCCCGAATTAAGAATTCATAGCCAAAACAGATGTAAAGAATGTATCCATAATCATTACAGAAAGAATAAGGATTTTTAAATTTCATATTCCTCTGTGATTTAACAGCTTACATTTTACTAATTACAAAAAACATTCAAATATAATGAAAACAATTAACGGCGGATATCATAATAAACTACTCAGAATTAATTTAACTGATCATAGTTATAAAATAGAAGAAATTCCCGAAGATATTTTACAAAAATATATTGGTGGCCGAGGACTTGGAGTGAAATTGCTATTTGATGAACTTCCTGCAAAAACAGATCCTTTGAGCCCGGAGAATAAATTAATGTTTGTAACCGCACCATTACACGGAAGCAATGCTGCTACTGCAAGCCGTTTTTCTGTTGTGTGCAAATCTCCATTAACTGGTGGTATAGGCGAAACAAATTCAGGTGGTCATTTTGGTGTTGATTTCAAAAATACAGGCTATGATGTATTAATTTTCGAGGGAAAATCAGAAAAGCCTTGTTATCTTTTTTTAAATGGAGAAACTGTCGAATTAAGAGATGCTCAAAAGTTTTGGGGTAAAAAAGCCGATATTACAACAGATCTCTTACTTGAAGAAACAGATTCAAAAGCAGGCGTTGCCTGTATTGGTCCGGCAGGAGAAAGAGGTTCGTTAATTTCCACAATCGTAAACGACAAGGGACATCATTCAGGTAGAACCGGTGTTGGTGCTGTAATGGGTTCAAAAAATCTTAAAGCTGTCGTGGTTAAAGGCTCAAAAGAAACACCTTATAACAATGCCGAAACCTTGAAAGACGCAAAAAAGGAATGGCAAACTTTTATTGGCGAAGCTCCATTGACAAAAAACGCCTTAAAAGAATATGGAACTCCTGCACTAGTTAATACAATTAATAGTAGAGGAAGCTTCCCTACAAAAAACTTTCAGGAAGGATTTTTTGCTAATGCAGAATCAATCTCAGGCGAAACAATAAAAGAATTGTATTACGTAAAAAGCCAACCTTGCAAAGCTTGCACGATTGGTTGTGCACATTTAACACGAACTCCCGACAGAGAAGGAAAAGGACCTGAGTTTGAAACTGTATGGTCGCTTGGAGCAGCATGCTTTATTCATGATTTAGAAAAAATCACCAATGCAAATTATAATTGCAACGAATATGGTATAGACACTATCTCGACAGGAAGCACTATTGCTTGCGCAATGGAACTTTCAGAAAAAGGATATTTCGACGAAGAAACATATGAATTAATAAGAAAAGACCTGGGTCGTGATTTAAAATTTGGTGATGCCGATGCCATGTTAAAATTAACCGAACTTGCAGGAAAATGTGAGGGTTTTGGTGAGTTAATTGCAATGGGAAGTTTACGCCTTGCAGAAAAATTTGGACATCCTGAAATTGCAATGCACGTTAAAGGATTGGAACTGCCTGCTTATGATCCAAGAGGATTTTACGGTATGAGCCTTTCGCTTTCAACAAGTAATCGTGGTGGTTGTCATTTAAAATCATATTTAATTTCAACTGAAGCACTTGAAACTCCTTTCGAAATTAATCGCTTCACCGAAAAAGGAAAGCCTGGGCTTGCAATACTATATCAGGACTTAACTGCTACCATTGATTCCATGGGTGTTTGTATTTTTACAAGCTTTGCTTTAAATCCTATTCATTATGCTAACATGATGTCTGCCGTTACTGGTGAAAAAATTGATTCGATAGAGTTATTGAAGATTGGTGAAAGAATCTGGAATATTGAAAAACTATTCAATTTACGCGAAGGTTTAAGCAGAAAAGATGACACTTTACCACCAAGATTGCTGAATGAAGCCTTCGAATCAGGTCATTCAAAAGGAATAAAAGTAAATCTTGAGCCATTATTAGATAAGTATTATGAAATACGGGGCTGGAATAATAAGGGAATTCCGTCTGAAGAAAAACTAAAAGAACTTGACTTGCTTGAAGAAGGTAAAAGTTTTTTATAAAGGATAGGAACCTTCATAGAAGCCCTAAAACTGTCATTACTCACCTTGTTCGTGAGAAAAGTTCCCTTGAAAAAGGGAATCTCATACTTAACAGCAATATAGCTAATT
Source organism: Bacteroidales bacterium (assembly GCA_030668615.1). Classification (GTDB taxonomy): domain Bacteria; phylum Bacteroidota; class Bacteroidia; order Bacteroidales; family UBA12077; genus UBA12077. The sequence continues at coordinate 22,362 of DAOUTQ010000016.1, forward strand.
ATGAGATCTTCAATCAAGTTGAAGATGACAAAAGATATTTTTTTGGACAGTTTTTTTATAATAATAGTAGTAATCCTGTGTATTGATTTATGCAGGATTATTTTTTTCTTTCAACAACATATTCTACCAGAGATGCCAAAGCTGCTTTTGACTCACTTTCAGGTATTTCGGTTAGAATATTTAATGCTTTACTTTTATATTCAAGCATTATTTGAGTTGTATAATCCAACCCTCCATTTTCAATTACAAAATCGATAACTTCCTGTACTTTCTTTTTGTTTTTATTTTGTCGTTTTACAATACTTAAAATGCGCTTTTGATCGGCAGTTGAGGCATTTTTCAGTACATGAATAATGGGCAAGGTAAGTTTCTTTTCCTTAATATCGTTACCCGAAGGTTTTCCAATACTTCCATTATTATGATAATCCAATAAATCGTCTTTAATCTGAAAGGCCATTCCCACATGTTCGCCAAACAATCTCATTTTCTCAACCATTTCATCATCGGCTCCAGAAGATTTTGCACCACAAGCAGCGCAAGCAGCAATCAGTGCAGCTGTTTTCTTACGGATGATATCATAATAAACATCTTCGGTAATTTTTAATTTTCGTGATTGCTGAATTTGAAGCAATTCGCCCTCACTCATTTCTTTTACTGCAACCGAAACGATTTTGAGTAATTCGTATTCATTATTATCAACAGCTAAAAGCAACCCTTTCGATAAAAGATAATCGCCAACCAAAACACTTATTTTTGATTTCCAAAGAGCATTAACAGAAAAGAATCCGCGTCGCTCGTATGCCTCGTCAACAACATCGTCGTGAATTAAAGTTGCCGTATGCAAAAGCTCAATTAAAGCTGCTGCAGTATAAGTTGAATCACCCACATCCTCTTTCAATATTTTTGAACTAAGAAATACAAACATCGGACGCATTTGCTTTCCTTTACGACGTAAAATATACTTCATAATTACATTTAGCAAAGGCACTTTTGTTTGCATAGATGAATGAAAAAACGGTTCAAATTTTTCCATTTCTGCTTTAATCGGTACTTTTATTTTATCAACTGTCGACATACTTTCTTGTTAATTCTTCAAATATAACAATTAAATCCTGTTCAAAAGATTAAGATTATATTAAAATAATTAAACAGCATTTACTGTTATAAGTTCAGTCTAAGCATGATTTTATACTATATTATAACATATGTAACTCATGTTCATATATAAATATCGAAATTCCTGATTATTATCATAATTTTAAAATAATATATTTATATATTTGCATTTGTCTAATTAACCAAAATTCTTTAAAAGAAAATGAATATTAAAGACTTGACAATTGAGCAGTTAGAAGAAGCAGCAAACATGTTGAAAGCTATTGCTCATCCGATGAGAATTGCAATATTAAACTATCTTGACGATGGCAAGAAATTAACTGTGACAGAAATTCACGAATTATTAAAGATTGAACAATCAACTACATCACATCATTTAGGAATTTTAAAAGATAAGGGCGTATTGAGTTCAAAAAGAGAAGGTAAAAACACATATTACTTTCTGAAACATGCCAACTTAAGCAATATTGTGAACTGTGTAAGTAAATGTACTATGGGTTAGTACTATTTTAGGATATTAATTAATAACCATTCTTTACTTTAATGTATTGAATGGTTTTTTTTATCAATTTCAACAATTGTATTATATCTTTGTATATAAATAATCGGTTTTTCACCCCTATAATCCCCTCAAGGGGACACATAAAAACTTTTTCTCCCTAAAGGGAGATGCCTGTAAGGCAGAGGGTGAGTGTTTTTTAGATTTTAAAGATGGAAAAAATGGCTAAAATTCGAGTAACTAAAGAATTTAATTTTGAAATAGCACATGCATTATGGAACTATGATGGTCCTTGTGCAAATATTCATGGCCATTCATACAGATTGTTTGTAACGGTTATTGGCGAACCTATTGCTGATGAAAACAATCCGAAAAACGGAATGGTAATTGATTTTGGAGATTTAAAAAAGATTGTAAATCAGGAAATTGTTCATCCTTTAGATCATGCAATAATCTTGAGCCAAGAAGCATCAGAAAGCTTAAATGTTTCCAATAATAAAATGTTTAAAAAACAAGTTACGGTAAATTACCAACCTACCTGTGAAAATATGGTAATTGACTTTGTCGAGAAATTATTAAAAAAGATTCCCGCAAGCTTAAAACTTCACAGCATTAAACTTCACGAAACGGCAACATCCTTTGCTGAATGGTATGCTTCAGACAATGATCAATACTTCAATGATCAATGAACAATGAACAATGAACAATTATCAACTTAAAACGCCTCGAATAATTCAAAAACTTGTTAATTGTTAATTGATTTTTATTCGTAATTTGGTGTTCTGATTTTTACATCAGTTTTCATTAAAATAAAAACTTTACCTTATGTCTAAAAATCTCTATTTGTTAGATGCTTATGCATTAATTTATCGATCGTATTATGCATTTATAAAAAATCCACGATATAATTCAAAAGGACAAAATACTTCTGCCATTTATGGCTTTGTTAATACATTAATTGATTTAATCGCGAAAGAAAATCCTACACATATTGCGGTTGTGTTTGATCCGCCTTACCCAACTTTCAGACACACAATGTACAAAGAATACAAGGCACATCGCGAAGCAACTCCTGAAGATATTAAAATGTCGATACCAATTATCAAAGAAATTATTGAAGGTTTTAATATTCCTGTTATAGAAATTCCTAACTACGAAGCAGACGACACAATTGGAACTTTAGCCAAACTTGCTGAAAAAGAAGGCTTCACAACTTTCATGATGACTCCTGATAAAGACTACGGACAATTAGTTTCTGATAATATCTTTATGCTTAAGCCTGCACGCGGTGGAAATGAAGCAGAAATTATTGATAAGCAAAAGATTTGTGATAAATATAAGATTAAAGATCCCGTTCAGGTAATTGATATTTTAGGCTTAATGGGCGATGCTTCGGATAATATTCCTGGCGCTCCTGGTATTGGCGAGAAAACAGCCATGAAGCTTATTGCACAATATGATAGTATTGAGAATTTATATGATCATATTGAAGAGATTGTTGGAAAACAAAAAGAAAAATTAGCAGATAATAAAGAGCAAGTATTGCTTTCAAAAGTATTGGCAACCATTAAACTTGATGTTCCGGTGACCATAGAACCAGAAAAACTCATTTTAGAAAAACCAAACGAAGAAAAACTAACCAAGCTTTTTGAAGAGTTGGAATTTAAAACCATCGCATCAAGATTATTTCAAAAAGAAATAAGAACAACACCTGCAACAAGTGTAATGCAAGGCTCACTTTTCGGCGACACAGAAATAGAACAAGCTGTATCTGATTTTAAAAATATTTCAAATGTCGATCACGATTATAAATTAGTTGATACCACAGAGAAAAGAAAAGAGTTAATTGAAAAACTTAGCAATCAAAAAGAGTTTTGCTTTGATACTGAAACTACAGGATTAAATCCTCTAACAGCAGAAATTGTTGGTTTAGCAATTTCTTATAAAAGCCACGAGGCTTTTTACATTCCATTTCCTGCGGATAAAAATAAGGCAAAAGAAATATTTAATGAGTTTAAGCCTGTTCTTGAAAATCAGGCTATCCGAAAAATAGGTCAGAATATTAAATATGACATTTCCATTCTAAAGCAATATAATGTTGAAGTAAAAGGAGAAATATTTGATACTATGATTGCGCATTACTTGATGCAACCTGACTTACGACACAACTTAAATTTCTTATCGGAGCAATTTTTAGGGTATAAACCTGTAAGCATTGAAGAGCTGATTGGTAAGAAGGGATTAAAACAAGGTTCAATGCGCGATGTTGTTGTAGAAAAAATTAAAGATTATGCCAGTGAAGATGCAGATCTTACATATCAATTAAAAGAAATTTTTGAGAAAGAGCTTGAAAAGAACTATTTAGATAATCTTTCAGCAACAATGGAAATGCCTTTAATTCCTGTTTTAGCAGATATGGAACAAGCGGGAATTAAAGTTGATACTAAAGCTTTAAATGAATTTGCTAAAAAACTTAATGCAGAATTAATTAAAACTGAAGAAAAAATCATTGAGCAAGCCGGAATTCATTTTAACATTTCGTCGCCAAAACAGCTTGGGGAAATTCTTTTTGATCATATGAAGCTGGATCCTAATGCTAAAAAAACCAAAACGAAACAATACTCAACTAGCGAAGATACTTTACAGAAAATTTCAGACAAGCATCCAATTATTGCAGATGTACTGGAATTCAGGTCTTTAAAAAAGCTTTTATCGACTTATGTTGAAGCTCTTCCAAAACTTATTAACGAGCAAACAGGAAAAATTCACACAAGCTACCAACAGGCAGTTGCATCGACTGGTCGACTGAGCTCTAAAAACCCGAATTTGCAAAACATCCCGATTCGTGAAGAACGTGGAAGAGAAATTCGTAAAGCTTTTATTCCTTCGGATGATGATCACTTACTTTTAGCTGCTGACTACTCTCAAATTGAGTTACGAGTAATGGCACACATGAGCCAGGATGCGAATATGGTTGAGGCTTTTAACAACAATGTAGATATTCATACTTCGACTGCTGCAAATATTTTCCACGTGGAAAATATTGATGATGTTACAAGCGATCAAAGAAGGATTGCAAAATCAGCCAATTTTGGTATCATTTACGGCATTTCTGCATTTGGTCTATCACAGAACCTTAACATACCAAGAATGGAAGCAAAACAGCTCATAGATGAGTATTTTAATGGTTTCCCAAACGTAAAAGCCTATATGGATAAAAGTATTTCGCTTGCACGTGAAAAGGGATATGTGGAAACCATGTTAGGCAGAAAAAACATTTTAAAAGATATAAACTCCAGAAATGGCATTGTTCGGAGCAACGCAGAAAGATACGCTATTAATGCACCCATTCAAGGATCAGCAGCAGATATTATTAAATTGGCAATGATCGATATTTTTAATGTAATGCAAGAAAAGAACTACAAATCAAAAATGATTCTGCAAGTACATGATGAATTGATTTTTGATGTATACAAGCCGGAACTTGAGGAAATTAAAAATCTGGTAAGAGCAAAAATGGAAGGTGCGGTTAAATTAAGCATTCCGCTAACAGTTGATATTGGAACAGGAGAAAACTGGCTGGAAGCACATTAATAAGTATCAAGATACAAGTAAAAAGATACAAGTATTGAATACAGAGTGTCAAGAATCAAGATACAAGATACAAGTAAAAAGATACAAGTATTGAGTACAGAGAATCAAGATAAAAGTAAAAAGACAAAAGTATTCAGAAGCCAGTATTCAGAAAAACTACGGAAATTGTCATGCTGAGCTTGTCGAAGTATGAACTACTCGTATATTTATATAGTGAAGCAGAAAACATATTGTCATCCCCAACTTGATTGGGGATCTCATATCAATTTTTTAATTCTCAAAATGAGATTCCTGCGTTACTCGCTTTGCTCATGAAAAAAGTTCGTGGGAATGACAGCAGTTTGATAGATTGCTTCGCTGCGCTCGCAATGACCATATGACAAAAATTAAAAAAAGCTAAAGATTGCTTTCCGAAGGAAAAGCACCGCCAATAGCTTTTTAAAGAGTTTGTTTTCGAATTAACTAATTCACTACAGATTCATAAAAATAGCTTTCGGCTTCACTTTCTTCATGTTTTTCCAACATGCTAATTTTCATTCCTAACTGCTCTTTGTTTTCAAAATCAGAAGATAAAATTGATTTGTATTTTTCCTGATCATTTAAGATTTCAATAGCTTTATGTAGCTGAATATCATCTTTTAAATTCGTTTTGATTTGACCATCTTCATAATAATATCGGCCAACTATTTCGTCGCGTAAGAATTGAATTATTTCAGCTTTAAATGCTGTAAGATCTTTCTCTTTATCATTAGAGAGCTTTTCTTTCAGTTTTTCAAACTCTTCTTTCACCTGATCGTAGTATTTTTCTCGCTTTACAATTTTTTCTAATTCTTTCAATTCTATTTCGCTCCGTGTTTCGTATGTAAAACTATCTTCCAGTGCAAACTGAATAAAGCTATTGTATATTTCTTCTGTAATATCAAAACCATCTACAGTTAGTATTGTTGGGTTTTCAAAAGCAAATTTTGTAGCATAATCAAAAATTACATTTTGTGTAATTAGATTTACGGCTAACGGACTAACTTCTTCCAGTTCTACATTTACATCAGGAATAATTCCTCCTCCTCCATAAACTGTTCTTCCATTTTTCGTTTTATATTCTTTTATTAAAGAATCGGGAATATGACCAACACTTCCATCTTCGTTGCGATGCTCATAATCTAAGGCTTGCACACATCTTCCGCTTGGAACATAATATTTAGCAGTTGTTATTTTTAATTGTGCATTATAACTCAATGGTATTGTTGTTTGCACTAATCCTTTACCAAATGTTCGTTTCCCCAGAACCACAGCACGATCCAGATCCTGGAGAGCTCCAGCAACAATTTCAGATGCCGATGCTGATCCGCTACTAACCAAAACAACAATTGGCAATTCCAAATCATATGCAGCATCTGTTGTTTTCAATGTTCTGTTCCACTTTTCAATTTTCCCCTTTGTACTTACAATATCTTCCCCTTTTTCAACGAACAAATTGCAAATTTTAGGTGCCTCAATAAGCAAACCTCCCGGATTTCCTCTCAGGTCAAGTACAAGAGAAGTGATCATGTGTTCTGTTTTTAATTCACGCAAAGCACTTTTTACTTCTCGCGAAACATCAGGAGTAAATTTTGAAACCCTTATATATCCAACACCTTCGCTCACGACTCCATAATATGGAACACTTTTTATCTGAATTTCTTCTCTTGTTAGCTCCTTTTCAATTTTTTCTTTTGAATATGGTCTTTCAATTAAGATTTTTAGCTTGGTTTGTGGAATTCCTTTAAGCCTTTCGCTTACCTCATCCAGTTTAAAATCTGTTGTTGGTTTTCCATCAATTTCAAGAATTCTGTCGCCAGCTTTTAAGCCTGCTTTATCGGCTGGAAATCCGCGATATGGCTGTGCTACAATTGGATATTTTCCGTTATTACGTATTAAAGCACCAATTCCTCCATATTGTCCGGTGGTCATGAAGGTAAAATCATCCATGTCTTTTTCAGGAATATAAACTGTATATGGATCAAGCTTTTTGAGCATTGAATTTATACTGTTTTCAACCAATTTTTCCGGATCTGTTTCGTCGACATAATATGTATTTACATCGCGAAAAAGGGAATAATAAATATCAAGGCTTTTTGCAATTTTAAAGTCATCGCCTTTCTTAAAACCCTGAAACAGTATAATAGCTACAGCTATTACAAGAATGGGTATTAATGTCTTTTTTATATTTTTTGCTCTTTTCATAATTTCAAATTTTATTATTCCACTACAAAATTCTTACCAACACACAAATCTACTTAATATTTTATCTGATTATAACAAACCATCTGATCCTTAACTTTTTTTAACTTATTATTTGGTTCAATTAACACTTTATTTGTCAGACTCTAATTTCTTTATAAGCTTGTTGAGCAATAACTTCATTTCTTTTTCAATATCCTGGTAAGAGATATCTTCCTTTGCAATATATATAACAATAAAATACACATTTTGATTGTTCTGCTGTAGAGATTTGTACAACGAAAATTTATTTTTCCTGAAAGATTCTCTTAATTTTCTTTTTATATTGTTGCGATCTACTGCTCTTTTAAAGTTTCTTTTTGAGACGCTTACAGCTATTTTCGAAATTGAATCGGAATTGTTTAACTCTCCGGTTTTATAAATCAGTTTAAAAGGGAGGTGATTAATAACGCGACCGTCAGCAAACAGGCTTTCTATTAACTTTCGGCTTTTTAAACGCTCCTCTTTTTTAAAGATTTTTTTCTCTGATAGCATATTCAAAAATAATCTATTTTGCTAACTTACTTTATATAAAAATGGGGAAAGCAATGCTTTCCCCATCATATTAATAGTTTTGCTTTATTATTTCTTTTCTTTTGCTTTTTCCTTCACAAACTGGTCAATAGCCATTGTCATTGATGGTGCTTCTTTTGTCGGAGCTTTTACATTAACCTTTAATCCTGCGTCTTTAACCGCCTTCGCTGTTTTAGGACCAAAAACGGCTATTTGCGTATTGTTTTGTTTAAACTCAGGGAAGTTTTCTAATAAAGATTTTATTCCTGATGGACTATAAAAAACAAGCATGTCGTAATTGACATCTGACAAATCCGATAAATCGGCACTAACAGTTCTGTACATGATTGTTTTTGAATACTTTATCTTAGCCTGCTCAAGTTTCTTTGGAATTTCTTCTTTATGCGTATCTGAAAGCGGAACAAGAAATTTTTCGTCTTTATGTTTCTTTATTGTTTCCATTAAATCAGCGAAGGTTCCTTTTGCATAAAATATTTTTCGCTTTCGATAAACAATATATTTCTGTAAATAAAATGCGGTTGCTTCAGATATACAAAAATATTTCATTGTATCAGGAATAGTTAATCTTAATTCCTCTGAAATTCTGAAATAATTATCAACCGCCGTTCTGCTTGTAAAAACCACACCTGTATGAGCAAGAATGTCAATTCTGTTTTGTCTGAATTCTTTAACAGGAATACCTTCAACCTGAATAAATGGTCTGAAATCTATTTTCAGATTATTCTTCTCTGCTAACTCCGAATATGGAGATTTATCATTCACTGGTTCTGGTTGCGAAACTAATATCTTCTTAATCTTCATGTATTCTTATTTGAATTTATCTTTTACAAATGTTTTTTAAAACCCCTACTATTCAACAGATAATAACACTTTGTAAGCAATCAAAAAGGGTGAAAATTCGAAAGCACAAAGATACAAAATCATATAGAATATAGAAACATTCTTTTTAATATTTATTTGAAAAGCTCTGAAAATATGAAATATATATAACAATCCCGAAATGGCAATTCCAGTAAATATTATAAACCCAACATATTCGTATGCTAAAAACTGAAGTGCTACAACTACCGGAAATAAAAACATTCCCGTGTTTTTTGTAAATATATTTGCGTTATGAAAGTATTCAGAAAAAAGCTTTTGTTTTAAAAATACAGCTCCAATTGAAAAGGATGAAATAGCTCTGAAAATATACAAAGCAAGGATAGAAGACATGGCAAGAAAATATAATTTATAATCTTCCATTCCGTTTAAATCCAAGTTGAAATAGTGCCGTATTTGTGTTGTAAAAACAGCTATATTACTTATAAAAAGAAAATTAATAATAAAAGAAGCTCTAACCATTAACGAGTTTTTTTCGCGATAAAGAGTATTAGACTCTTGAAAACTTAAGACCGATTTAACAAGTGATGAAAGGTATTTTTTATTAAATAGCCTAACCCACCCAAGAAGCAGGAATGAGCCTATTAATATTATTGTTATCCAGTCAAACTGGATTCTTCCTGTTATATATTTGGGCTTTATTTCAGCCTCACGAACATCTGTGGTTGCAATCGTTTCCTCGCTTTCAATAAAGACGTCTTGTTTAGCCTTTTTCTCGGACGGTTTTATTCTGTTTATACTGTATAAAAAGTTTTGCTGAAAAGGGTCGTTGTTTAATTTTTCCTTTAATGGGAAACCAGCAATACCAAATTGTTTATACATCAATTCGGTTGTGTCTATTTTTCTTCTATATATTGGCCTTTGCACAGCAAGTTCCTGCTGTTTCTGTAATGCAATTTCTAAATCGCGCTCTTCGCTTCTTTTAAGTATAGAATCAATTCTACTTAAATCAAACTGCCTTACAGGTCCTATATTTAATGTGTCATTTTGATTAGCTTCTTCGGGAGTATAAGAAGTGTCTTTTGTCTGAATCGAATTAGAATTTGTAATAATTGTGTCTTGTGATTCAGAATATTTTTCGCGGGCATTATAAAAATAAATCGTGTTGTTTTTTACTGGCATATTCAGATTCTGTTTTACAAATTCGCTGCAAAGATAATCGAATTAATAATACCTGATTCTTTTAAAAGTATTTTTTAGATTTTAAGAAAACTTTCACTTGCCAGATTAACACACACAAGGCAATTATACAGGGAAACCTAAATATTCAATTCTAAGAAGGATAAATGAGTCAAATACTATTTATTATAACCTAATATACACATATTTATACTATTTTATATAATGTATTAGTACAAAAACAAACCAGAATTAACAACCAACAACAACAAAGCCATAACGCACTCATTACGTTTTACTTATGTAATCTAACAGTAATTTTGCCTTTGCATTACCAATTTCACTTGAAATTTCATCCATAGATAATGAACGAATTTTTTTAATAGTTTTAAATTTTGTTAAAAGGGCGTCGATAGTTTTTGGACCGATACCAGGAATATTATCTAATTCACTTTTTATGAAATTTCCTGATCGTTTATTACGATGAAATTTTATTCCAAAACGATGCGCTTCATTTCTGATATGCTGAATAACTTTTAATGACTCAGAACTTTTGTCAAGATATAACGGAATCGGATCATCTGGATAAAAAATTTCTTCTAAGCGTTTTGCAATTCCAATAATTGCAACATTTTCTTTTATATTCAGTTTTTTAATGCTTTTTAAGGCTGCATTTAACTGTCCTTTTCCTCCATCTATAACAATCAATTGTGGCAGACTTTTATTTTCTTCTATTAATCGTTTATACCTTCTATAAACCACCTCTTCCATTGATGCATAATCATCAGGACCTTCAACAGTTTTTATATTATAGTGTCTGTATTCTTTTGTGCTGGGCTTTGCATTTTTAAATACAACACAAGAAGCAACAGGGTTCGTTCCCTGGATATTTGAGTTGTCAAAACATTCTATATGAATAGGCAGTTCCGATAAATTTAAATCTTTCTTAATAAGCTCCACCACTCTTTTTCCGGAATATTTTTCCTTCTTTTTTTCGTTCTTCTTTTGCTTTTCGAGTCTATAATATTTCAGGTTTCTTTCCGATAATTCCAACAATGATTTTTTATCTCCGCGAACAGGAACAGAAACATGAACACTTTCCAGTTCCACGTGGAGCGAAGTGATTATTTCTTTTGCGGTACTTCCCAGTCTATTTCGAATTTCAACTATTGTCATTAACAGCAAATCCTCAAGACTTTCATCCAATTTCTTTTTTAATTCAACAGTATGAGCCTGAATAATTCTACCTTCAACTACTTTCAAAAAATTAACGTAAGCACTACTATTATCATCCAAAATATTAAATACATCGACATTATTTAAATTGGGACTTACAATGGTTGATTTGCTTTTATACTTTTCAAGTATTTCGATTTTTTCTTTTAATATTTGAGCCTCTTCAAATTTAAATTCTTTAGAATAATCACTCATCAGCTTTTCCAAATAAGCCATTACC
>DAOUTQ010000052.1 GCA_030668615.1 Bacteroidales bacterium
AGTGTGTTTTAATAAAGTTATGAATAATACTGATTCATGATATATTCTGTCTCCAAAATATCAGATATAATTAATGCACAATTTATTGGCAAAGAAGATTGTGAAATAGAATATTTATTAATCGATAGTAGAAGCATAATATCTTCTTTTAGAGCTTTGTTTTTTGCTATTAGAGGCGAAAGGCACGATGGGCACCAATTCATTGGTGAACTTTATAAAAAAGGTGTCAGATGTTTTGTGGTCGATGAAATCCCTCAAAATAAATTAAACTTGCCGGAAGCAAATTTCCTGTTAGTAAAAAATACCTTGCAGGCATTACAAAAGCTTGCTGCAAATCACAGAAAAAACTTTACTTATCCTGTTCTTGGTATTACTGGAAGCAACGGAAAAACAATTATTAAAGAATGGTTATTCCATGTTTTGCAAGGTGAAAAACAGGTTGTGAGAAGCCCGAAAAGTTATAATTCGCAGGTTGGTGTGCCTTTATCGGTTTGGTTAATGAATGAATCGTATAATTTGGCAATTTTTGAAGCCGGAATTTCCCTTCCAAATGAAATGGAAAAGCTGGAACAAATAATACAACCAAATATTGGACTAATTTCAAATATCGGAGATCCTCATCAGGAAAACTTTAAAGATTTAAATTTAAAAGCAGAGGAAAAGTTAAAACTTTTTAAGAATTCTGAGATAATAGTTTATTCAGCAGATCATGAGATTATTGATCAGAAAATAAGGAGTGATAAGCATTTATCAAAGAAAAATATATTTACCTGGTCAGAAAAAAGCAATGCAGATTTACAGATTATTTCTAAATCAGCTGAAAACAAAAAGACCATTATTAAATTCAGAATAAAAAATTCAAATGGTGAAATAACTATCCCTTTTACTGATAAAGCTTCAGTAGAAGATGCCATTCATGTAATGGCAGTTTTATTAGCTCTGGATTTAAATCTGGAAGATTTCCAAAATAAATTCGAAACTTTACCTCCGGTCGCGATGCGAATGGAGCAAAAAAAAGGAGCAAATAATTGCACTATCATAAACGATGGATATAATTCTGACTTAAATTCATTAACCATAGCTCTTAACTATCTGAGTCAGCAAAATCAACACAATAAAAAAACAGTTATACTTTCGGATATTTTACAAACAGGTAAATCCGGAAATGAATTATATAAAGAAGTAGCTGAGCTAATTAGTAAGTTTAAAATAGATCAGATTATTGGAATAGGAGAATCAATTTCTGAACATTCAGAAAAATTTAAAATTGAAAAGGCATTTTATCCAACAACAGAAGACTTTTTAAAAGATACAGATAAGAAAAGATTTAGCGAAGAAGCAATTTTATTAAAAGGGGCAAGGGATTTTCTTTTCGAAAAAATATCTGGATTTCTTGAAGAAAAAACGCATCGAACAATTCTGGAAATTAACTTAAACGCAATAGTTCAAAATCTGAATTATTTTAAATCGAAGTTAAAGCCTAAAACTAAGATAATGGCAATGGTTAAAGCCTTATCATATGGAAGTGGAACATATGAAATTGCCGGAGTTTTGCAATATCAGCGTGTCGATTATCTTGGAGTTGCTTTTGCCGATGAAGGAGTTGCTTTGCGAAAGGCAGGTATCGTTATTCCAATAATTGTAATGAACCCTGAGCAAAGCACGTTTGATTTAATGCTTGAATATAAACTTGAGCCTGAAATTTATAGTTTTAATATACTTCAGAAGTTTAAATCTATCGTTGAAAAAGCTAATATTAAAAAATATCCCGTACACATAAAACTTGATACAGGAATGAATCGTCTGGGGTTTGTTAAAGAAGATATGGATAAGCTTATTCCTGAATTATCCAGTTCAGATTTAATAAAAGTTTCTTCAATTTTTTCTCATCTTGCTGCCAGTGATAGCAGTTCACACGATAAATATACTTTAAATCAGATATCTTATTTTGATGAATTGAGCAATAGAATTACTAAAGAAATTGATTATCCAGTAATAAGGCACATATCAAATTCTGCAGGAATTGAACGCTTTCCTGAGGCCCAATTTGATATGGTAAGACTTGGAATTGGATTATATGGAATTTCAGCATCAGGAAAGGATAAACTTGCAACTGTAAGCACAATGAAAAGCACTGTTATTCAAGTGAAGCAGGTTCCGAAAGATGAAACTATTGGTTATAATCGTAAAGGGAAAGCAACGAAAGACATGACAATTGCTATTGTTCCTGTAGGATATGCTGATGGTTTAAACCGAAAATTAAGTAATGGTAAAGGCAAGCTGTTTATAAAGGGTTTTCTACTTCCTATTGTGGGTAATATTTGCATGGATATGTGCATGGTGGATATTACAGATTGCAACATACATGAAGGCGATGAAGTGATTGTTTTTGGCAAAGAACAGCCTGTTACAGAACTCGCAAATTTACTTGAAACCATCCCATATGAAATATTTACAAGTGTATCTTCCCGTGTAAAACGAGTGTACTTTCAAGAATAATTTTTCCACAATTAAAAGATTATAGCTTTATTTAGAAAAGAGGATGTTGATAACTCATTAAATGTCAGATATACAGCATGTTAAAGCACTTGTATTGTTTGCTTTATCAGTGTGGTTTTTATGTAAAAGTGCGATTCTACCTGATATGTCTTTGATTACGGCTAAAAAATGTTTTATTTTGTCGCCTTATTAAAAAGAACTTGAAGTTCTTATTTGTTATGGATTATAAGTATCTGAAAATATATACATTCCTTTCATTGTTTTTTGTTGTTGCTGTGATATCTGCCGGTATTAACTACACATCTCCTGGAGCAACACGAAATAAGAAAGAAATCATACCTAATTCTTCGAGGCAAGAAATTGAGAAAATATTCTATCAGGGAAAGGCAAATAAGATAGATTCTTTGATGCAGAAGAGAGCAAAGCAGAACTATTTTAATGGAAATGTACTTGTAGCTTATAAAGGGCAATGTATTTATAATAAGTCGTTTGGTTATGCTGATATGCTTAGGAAAAAAGAGCTCGAAAATGATGACATTTTTCAGTTAGCTTCAGTTAGTAAGCAATTTACGGCAATGGCAATAATGATTCTGAAAGAAAGAAATCAGCTTAGCTACGATGATTCAGTTACGAAATTTATTCCCGATTTTCCTTATCCGCGAATTACTATCAGAATGCTTTTAAACCATACTTCTGGTTTGCCAAATTATTATTGGTTAGTAGAGCATCACTGGCATGGTAAGAAATCTCCGGATAATAATAAGATTATGAAATTGCTGGCTGAACATAAATTAGGTCTATATTTTACGCCTGGTAGAAGATGGGATTATTCAAATACGGGATATGTAGTTTTAGCTTCAGTTGTTGAACGTATTTCTGAACAAAATTTTGCAGATTTTATGCAAAAGAATGTATTTGAACCATTAAAAATGAATAATTCGTTTGTATACAGCAGTTCATTAAGTAATGCAAAAAAAGATAGGTTAATAGGATATTATTATCGTAGCCGACGGTATAGAATGATTCCTGAAACAGTTAATGACGGAGCTGTTGGAGATAAAGGTGTTTATTCTACATCAGAAGATTTATTTAAATGGGATCAGGGACTTTATAGTAATGTTCTTGTTTCGCAGGAAACACTGAATGAGGCAATTTCTACATTTAAATTAAGAGATAAATATGAAATTCCTTATGGATTTGGATTTAGAATTCGGAAAAGGAATGATAAAAAAATTGCCTATCATCATGGAAAATGGAATGGATTCAGAACCAGCCTGCTTCGTTATGTTGAAGATACAAATACCGTTATTGTTTTAAATCATACTTCATCTTCGCTTAATAATGCTATTATAAGAGATATTCAGCAGGTTTTAGACGACTCCTTGAAATTTGATATGACTCACGAAGTTGTTGCATCTATATTAGACGACGGTCTTGAAAGTGCTGTTGAATTTTACTTTAAGCAAAAATCACTTAAAGATTTTAAACTTGATACAGTAAAAATATCAAAAGCAAGCGAAATATTATACGATACCAATAAACCTGTTACTGCAGAAAAACTGGTTTTATTTAACAAAATGTATTCAAATGGAGAGTTGGATACGAATTTTATGAATGATAGAAACTTCCTTAAGTCTCTATCAATAAGACCATAATTTATTTAGAGTAACTTATCCAAGTTCACTTATTCTTTCTAATCCTTTTAAATCAAGAATCTTTATCTTTCTTCCATCGAGTGCAATAATCTTCTCACTTGCAAATGTAGATAAGGTTCGAATTGCATTTGAAGTTGTCATGTTTGAAAGATTTGCGATATCCTCACGTGAAAGATATACTTTTATGGTGGCTTCGTCATCTTCAATACCATAAGTGTCTTTTAGGAACAGAAGTGATTCTGCCAAACGACCTCTAATATGTTTTTGAGTAAGTGTAACTGTTCTGTTATTTGAAAATCCAAGCTCAGAAGCAAGCGATCTAATAATACTAAATGATAATTCGGAATTTGTACTTAAAATTTTATAAAGAGTTTCTTTCTCAATGGTACAAATCACACAGTCTTCAATAGCTTCCGCTGATGCCAAATAATTTTGCTCCGCAAATAATGCCCTGTAACCAATAAAACCTACGGGTTTTGCCATTCGAACAATTTGTTCACGACCACCAACACCTTCTTTAAATATTTTCACCTTGCCTTTAGAAAGACAAATTAAGCCACTGGGTTTATCACCTTCTTTATAAATTATATCGTTTTTTTTATAATAAGTACAAGTGCTGTTCTTTTTTAGTAGTTCTTTTTCTTCTTGATTAAGAACACTAAAAACAGACATTTGGTTGTCAATTATATTATGGCATTCAATATTCATTGATAGATTTTTTATAAAAATATGTTAAAAAACATACAAATGTATAATTTTAGAGCAAAACTATAAAATATTTTTTCGAAAATCGGATTTAATAACTATTATCTGATTAAAATATTAAAGGAAGGTTTAAACAGGATACCTCACTTTTTATATTAATTATATTTTGCTACCAGAGGCATTCTTCGACCTGCTCCAAAAGCTTTCGATGAAATTCTTAATATTGGAGGTGCTTGATAACGTTTATATTCATTACTATCAACCAGTTTAATAATTCTTTCAACAAGTAGTTTTTCCCAACCGTCTTCAATTATTTCTTCAGGTGTTTTCTGTAACTCAATATATTCAAAAAGTATTTTATCGAGAATATCATAATCAGGTAATGAATCAGAATCTTTTTGCTCAGGACGTAATTCTGCCGAAGGTGGTTTTACAATTGTGTTTTCTGGTATTATTTCAGAATCCTTATTTATATAACGTGCTAATTTGTATACATCAGCCTTATAAACATCGCCTAAAACTGAAAGACCACCGTTCATATCTCCGTAAAGAGTCCCATAACCAACAGCAGATTCGCTTTTATTTGAAGTGTTTAGCAGAATATGTCCAAATTTATTAGATAATGCCATAAGCATCGTTCCTCTTGCTCGAGCCTGAATATTTTCTTCTGTAATATCTTCCTCTAAACCTTTAAATACTTTTTTTAATGAATCATTAAAGCTATCAACAACATCCTGAATGTGGACAGTATCATATCTTACTCCTAAATTCTTAGCAAGAATTTCTGCATCAGTAATTGAATGATCAGAAGAGTATTTTGAAGGTAAAAGTAGAACTCTTAAATTTTCAGGTCCAAGCGCACGAGCAGCTATTGCAAGTGCAACAGCAGAGTCTATTCCTCCAGATAATCCTAAGGTCGCATTGGTGAAGTTCATTTTCTTAAAATAATCTCTAACACCTAATACAAGTGCATCGTGAATTTTTGCAATTACATCAGGATCTTCATCAATTGTTTTTTTAACAGTACATTCTTTGATTTCTTTCAGATCATATATTTTATAATCCTCATCAAATAGTTTCATTTCATCAGCAATAGTACCATCAGGATTTACAACTAAAGATCCACCATCGAAAATTAGTTCCGTTTGAGCACCTGTTTGATTTACAGTAAATACTGGAAGTTTGTATTTTTTTGCATTTCTAATGAAAACATTTTTTCGGCCCCAGATTTTAGTGTAAGAAAACGGCGAAGCAGCTATATTCAGAATAAAATCAGGCTTGTATTCAATTAGCTTATCCATTGGTGTTACATTGTACAACTGGTTCTTTGCAAATGGATTTTCTGCAGGTTGAATATCCCACAAATCTTCACATATGGTTATAGCAATCTTTTCACCTTTGTATTCAATAATATTGAATTTGTCATTAGGTTCAAAGTATCTGTACTCATCAAAAATATCGTATGTAGGTAGTAATGTTTTATTCTGAACAAGTTTAACTTCACCATCCTGAATAAAAAGAGCTGAGTTGTACAATCTTTTTCCTTTTTGATGAAAATTTAAAGTTGGTGACCCAATAACAACAGCAATATCTTTACAATTAGCTGTAATATCTTCAACTGCTGCTTCACATTGTTCAATAAAAGATTTCTTTTCTAGTAAATCCTGTGGAGGGTATCCGCAAACTGATAATTCAGAAAAAACGATTAAATCAACTTGATCTTTTTTAGCTTTTTCAATTTGATCAAGAATTTTTGACGTGTTTTTTTCAAAATTACCTATATGATAATTTAATTGGGCCAGTGCAATTTTCATATAAGCAAAATTTAGTAAATATGTTTAAAATAAAATACCTATCCGAACAGTTAAATTACTCATGGTTATTTTATTGTTGGAGTCAGTTGTAATGTCAATAAATCCGTTTGTATAAGTAAGTCCAAGAACAAGAGCACTATTTCCTCCGATTGAATATTCAACACCCGCTCCAATAAAATATCCCATATTAAAAAGACTAATTTCATCTGCAATATTCTCATTTTCCAGATCATAGGCATCAACCTCTCCAGTAGCTTTAATATTTATACCAGTATTAATTCCTAAGTGCGTATAAAAAGTGAGATATCCTATTTCGTTGGTTTTTAATTTTAACCCTAATGGAATATTAATATACTGCAGTTTATAATTTAATACATTACCTGCAAAAACAGTGTCGGCATTACTATTGGTATTAAGAGACTTATCTTCTCCATATTTAAGACTTCCACCAGTATTGTCAATTGAAATACCTGTCATCAGTGCATAATTCTTAGCAAAGAAATTATCCATATTTAAACCGATATTAACTCCTAACTTGGAGCCATCACTTTCAACATCCTTAATATCTGATGCCATCCAAGAAAATTTTGGGTCAACAAAAACTGTGAACCGCAAATTGCTTTGCGAAAATGCGTTAATACATGAAACGGCGAATATTGTAATAAATAAATACTTTTTCATACTTTTAGGCTTTGTTTTTAGTTAATACAAAAATATAAAAAATCAATTCAATGAAAACGTTTTTTGAAGATTGTATTCAAAAATCAGACCTTAATAAGAAATTTTATAAAAGTTTTAACATGATTAGAAGAAATTTATTGTATTTCGGGCTTATAATAATATTGTTAAATGCTTGTAATAAGAGTGACAAGCCAAATGCAGATATTTCTGATATACAGTTAAATATTGAGATAAAAAGGCTCGATAAAGATCTTTTCGAAGTGGATCTTGGAAATACAGAAGATGAGCTTGTAACCATTATCGAGAAATATGGTGATTTTTTTGAAATTTATAATTACAGAGTTATAAATCTTGGTAATCCTTATAATAAAAATTATCCAGAATATTTGAATGGGTTTATTACTGATTATACAATGCATAGTGTATATGTTAAAACCACAGAAGTTTTTCCTGATTTTTTTGAATTGTCGGAGCAAATGACAGAAGCTTTTAAATACTACAAATATTATTTCCCAGAGAAAATTGTGCCGGAGATTTATACTTATATAGGAGGATTTAATCAATCTATGGTAGTTGCTGATAGTATTCTTGCAATAGGAGTTGATAAATACCTGGGATCGAATTGTGAGTTTTACGACAGGCTTGGAATAGCGAATTATTTGCAGTTAACTATGAATCCCGATAATATTCCTGCAGATGCAATGCGCGCTTGGGCTATTACAGAATTTGAGTATCATGATTCAATCGATAATCTTGTAAATAATATAATTTATCATGGTAAAATTCTATATTTTCTTGATGTTATTTTGCCAGAATTTACAGATTCTTTGAAAATTGTATTTTCAGAAGATCAGATAAAATGGTGCGTGGAAAATGATAAACAAATGTGGAATTATCTGATTGACAAGAAATTGCTTTTCTCAACTGATTATAAAGTTATAAACCAGCATATCAATCCTGCTCCTTTTACTCCCGGTTACCCTTCAGATTCACCCGGAAGAGCATCAGTTTGGTTAGGTTGGCAAATTGTAAGAGCATATATGCAGAGAAATTCTGAAGTTTCTTTAAGTGATTTGATGTTTGATGATGATTACCAAAAAATACTTTCCCAATCAAGATACGAACCATAAATTACTAGGGTATAAAGTATATTATATTCCTTTATTAATAATTTTAAAATTTAATTTATGTTATCTCTAAAAAGAACCATTTTAGTTACTTCATTAATATTTTTTGCAACATTCGCCATTTCTCAGAAAAGTTATGAATACCCAGTTGCACCAAAAGATACTGTTTTTGATGTTTATTTTGAAGATACTGTTAGTGACCCTTATCAGTGGATGGAAAATCCAGATGATCCAAGATTATCAGAATGGTTAGATGAACAAAAAAAGATTACTAAAAAACAAAGTAACAAGCAAACCCAGATTTGGACACTGAGAAATCAAATAGCAACAATGTATAATAAGGTTAGATCCGAAAAAACAGATAGTTATGTAAAAAAGGAAAAAGGATCAAAAAGTAAATATTTATTTAAATATGAATACCGCAGTTTAGGTAGATCTGCAGATTTGCTATATCGTAAAAGAACTGATTCGAATTTTAAAACTTTGGTTAAAATAAAGAATTTCCAAGATGGTAAGGACGATAAAGTAGATGTTACTGGACGTGCTGTTAGTACGGAATTGGAAAAAGCTGCTGTAGTAATAACACATAAAGGGAGTGATTGGCGCGAAGCTTATTTCTTTGATTTAACTAATGGAAAACAATTGAATGATACTTTAAAATATCTAAGAAACGCAAGTAATTTAATTTGGCATAATAATGGTGTTTATTATGCTAGGTATGATGCACCTATGAAGGGAAGAGAGTTATTAGATATAGCAAAAGGACAAGCATTATATTATCACAAAATTGGATCACCTCAATCTGAGGATAAATTATTATACCAAAATCCAGATACTTCAGGATTGAATGATTTCACTTTTTTTATTGACGATGATAGATTATTTTTTTATCATTATTACTTGTCCAGAGGTACACTATATAAAGCTTTGTCTTATACAGAACTTAATGATGATAATTCAATTTTTTTAAGAAATTTTCTGATTTTGCAACAAAGTGATTCTATATATTTTGATATAAAAGAAGTTATTGGAGATACTGCAATATTAAGAACTAATTTAAGTGCACCAAATGGAAAAGTTTTAATGGCTAATATTAAAAAGAAAAATGAGTTGTTAAAATTAATTCCGGAATATGATATTATTCTTAGAGAAGTAAATAGGCTTGGAGAAGATAAACTGGCATGTATTTATAGGAATGATGGTCAATTTTTAGCATTGATATTTGACTTAAATGGTAATCTGTTGAAAACAATTGATTTCGCGGAAGGAGAAAAAGTAAAATATTTTTATGAGTATGATTTTGATGTAGAATACACAAACTTTTGCGTTTCATCATTTTATCATCCAGATCTTTGGTATCAATTATCTTTAAAAGACCTTACTTTTAAACCGGCAAAAAAGATATGGGTGCCATATAATCCAAAAGATTTGGAAACTCGATATGTTAAATACAAATCAAATGATGGTACAGAAATTCCAATGTATATTACATGCTTAAAGAATACTGAGCTAAATGGGAAAAATCCAACATTAATATATGCTTATGGAGGATATGGTAGAACTATTGAGCCTGGTTATAATGAATCATTAGCTTTGTGGATCCTGCATGGGGGAATTTTAGCTGTTCCTAATGTTAGAGGAGGTGGAGCAGAAGGAAGTAATTGGAGTAAAGCAGGGCAAGGACTAAAGAAACAAAATACTATAGATGATTTTATTGCTGCTGGTGAATATCTATTAGAAAAAAAATATACAAATCCGAGTAAACTGGCTATAAAAGGAGGGTCTCATGGAGGGTTCCTTGTTGGGGCTGCATTAACACAACGGCCAGAACTTTATAAAGCAGTGATTGCAGACGCTGGGGTGTTTGACATGTTACGTTTTGAGAAATTTACAATTGGATCAAAGCAAGGTAATTTGAAGGAATTTGGAACTGTAACTACTAATGAAGGTTATAAGAATAAGAAATCATTTTCACCTTTACACAGTGTTCATCAAGGGGTAAATTATCCTAATGTTTTATTATTTACTGGAGATACTGACGATCGAGTACCTCCTCTACATTCATATAAATTTTTAGCTACTCTTCAGGAGATGGGAAGCTCTAATTCTCTATATCATTTATATGTAATTCCAGGAGCTGGTCATGGAGGTGCTTTAACACCTGAAGATTGGGTAGATAAAATGTTATTTGAATATTACTTTTTATTTGATCAGTTGGATGTTAAGTTTTGGTAGACTATTACTAATATTTATTACTTAAAATTTTACATAACTGGGAAAGGATTGTTCTGTTTGTTTTTAAGTGCTTGTAAATTAAGATGATTTATGTAAGTTGTTGAACAAAATATTTTGTTAAGCGTTCTTATATAAAAAATTAACAAATCTATTCATTTATTTATGTAGATTTATTAATTTTATAGAAATTTAGCTTTAAAATAATCACATTAAAATATCAACCCTTATGAAATCAGACATTGAAATTGCTCAAGGCACAAAGATCCAACCTATTGTTAATATTGCTAAGAAATTAAATATTAAAGAGGATGATCTTGAATTATATGGAAAATATAAAGCTAAATTGCCTTTAAAATTAATTGATGAGGAAAAATTAAAAAAGGCACAGTTGGTACTGGTTACAGCGATAACTCCAACTCCTGCCGGAGAAGGAAAAACTACTACTTCAATTGGATTAGCTCAGGCTTTAAATAAAATTGGTAAAAAAACTACTGTAGTACTTAGAGAACCTTCTTTAGGACCAGTATTTGGGATTAAAGGTGGAGCAGCTGGTGGAGGACATTCGCAAGTAATACCGATGGAAGATATAAACTTACATTTCACGGGAGATTTGTCTGCTGTTGAAAAAGCTCATAATTTGTTAGCTGCATTAATTGATAATAATCTACAACTAAAAAAGGGAAATCTTGGAATTGATCCGCGAACTGTGGAATGGAAGCGGGTAATGGATATGAATGAGCGTGCATTACGTAATACTGTTATTGGATTGGGTGGACCAAAACAAGGTGTTCCAAGAGAAACCGGTTTTTACATTACAGCAGCGTCGGAGGTTATGGCTACTTTATGTATGGCTAAAGATTTACCGGATCTAAAGAAGAGATTAGGAAATATATTTATTGGTTATACTTATGATGATAAACCTATTTTTGCACGAGATCTGAAAGCAGAAGGTGCTATGACAGCATTATTGAAGGATGCTATTAATCCAAATCTGGTTCAAACCTTAGAAGGAACACCTGCAATTATTCATGGAGGACCGTTTGCAAATATAGCCCAGGGAACAAATACTATTATTGCAACAAAAATGGGAATGTCACTAAGTGAATACGTTGTTACTGAAGCTGGTTTTGCAAGTGAGCTTGGAGCTGAGAAGTTTTTCAATATAAAAGCCCAATTTGCTGGTTTGAAGCCAAATGCTGTTGTTATAGTAGCAACAATCAGAGCATTAAAATATCACGGAGGAGCAAAATTAGCCGATTTACAAAATGAGGATTTAAGTGCTTTAGAAAAAGGATTTGAAAATCTTGATAAACATATTGAAAATATGGAACATTACGGATTTTTGCCCGTTGTTGGAATAAATAAATTTTCGTCGGATACTGATGCTGAAGTAGAATTGTTAAAGGAACATTGTGATGGTTTAGGTATTACAGTTGCATTAAATGATTCATGGGCAAAAGGTGGTGATGGAGCAATTGAATTAGCAGAAAAAGTAGTTGAAGCTGTTTCCGATTGTCCTACTTGTTTTAAACCTCTTTATCAGTTAAACTGGAGTTTCGAAGATAAAATTGATGCAATTGCAAAAAAAATGTATGGTGCTAAAAATGTTGAATATACTGTTGTTGCTAAAAATAAACTTAAGAAAATAACTGATCTTGGTTTTGGGAATTTAGCAGTATGTATTGCAAAAACACAGAAATCATTATCTGATGATCCAAAAAAGAAGGGACGTCCAAGAGACTTTACGGTTAAAATACGTGACGTAGAGCTTTCTTCAGGAGCTGGATTTATAGTTCCAATCGCAGGAACCATTATGAGAATGCCTGGATTGCCAAGTGTACCTTCAGCCGAAAAAATTGATGTTGACGAAAATGGAAATATAACAGGTTTATTCTAAATTCAGAAATTAAAATATTTAAGGTTTATGCTTCAGGGTATGAACCTTTTTTATTTCCATTCAAACAGTAAAAGATCACATCCACAATATTTACCTGAAAACAGAAGTTAAAAACAGAGTTCAACTTACTAATCTTATACGTCAGTTTGATTTAAATTAAAAAAGCTGCCTATTGAGACAGCCTTCTGAATTTATCTTCCGTCAACGTGCAGCACACGTGTTGTTTTCTTCAAAGTCCGTAGTATAATAAAAATCAGAAAAGTTACTATTAAAGTATATAACCAAAAATCAGTTATCATAAACTCTTTAGTTGATAAATAATTTTTAAGAACATTTAAATATGCAAATGAAATACCAACCGCAAATAATCCATTGTATTCTCTCTTAAAAACATTTTTAAAAGAGAACTCCAGATCTGCATTTTGCCATCCTTTTAGTTTAGGAAAAAATGGTGGTGCTGTCATTGACCATTTTAAATACTGATCACCAAATTTGCCTTTTAAAAACTGTTCTTCGGCAAACATGATTCTTTCGTAGTATAACCAGAATAAAAGAATACAGCTAATTGCAAACCAAATATTGTCAACATAAAGAATTATTCCAAACCACATTAGAAAGTTTCCGAGATATAAAGGATGTCTTACTACAGAATAAATTCCTTTGGTATTTAAAACTTCTGCTACCTGCTTGTCGGTATTTCTACCTGAAGTTCCTCTTGGAGTAAAACCAATTACCAGAATTCTGATAAAAAGTCCCAAAAGAGATATGGCCAGACAAGTGATTGACCATGGCAATTCTGGTATGATAAAATCATTATTAAACTCAATAAATAATACCAATGTTGCAAGTGGATATAATATTACTGGCAGGTAACTGCGATGTTTAAAAAACCAGTTTCCTTTTTTGTCAAATTCTTCTACCAAAGACATATTGTATTTTTTTAGTATAAACTTTAGGTGGTGAAATTAATAAAATTATTAAAATAAAAAACCCGCTGTAAAAGCGGGTGTAATTTTTTAATAAGCTTTTGATTATTCCGGAAGAATAGCTTCAACAGGACAAACATCAGCACATGCACCACAATCAGTACAAGTTTCAGGATCAATTTTATAGATATCACCTTCAGATATTGCTTCAACCGGACATTCATCAATACATGATCCACAAGCTGTGCAATCATCAGTTATTACGTAAGCCATGATTTTTATTTTTATTAATATTTAATTCACCACAAAATTATTTCCTTAATTTAAATTGAGAAACAATTAAGCTACTAAATAA
This sequence comes from Bacteroidales bacterium, assembly GCA_030668615.1. GTDB lineage: Bacteria > Bacteroidota > Bacteroidia > Bacteroidales > UBA12077 > UBA12077. The sequence goes on from DAOUTQ010000052.1 coordinate 13,895, forward strand.
CTTTTTTGTGTTAATTTAGAATGAATCTAAATAGTATGTTTAAATATGTTAAAAAGACTTTTAACAATTAACGATCATTCATAAAACATAACGAAATATATGCCATTGTTCCCATACCGGTTTTTAACGATTTTTCATGAATATTGAAAGTAGGTGAGTGCAAAGGATCTGTATAATTGTCTTTATCAGATGTTCCTAATCGATAAAAAGTTGCAGGTATTTTTTGTGAATAATATGCAAAATCTTCAGCAGTCATTCTAATATCAAGATCATCCACATTTTCATCTCCTAGATATTCTTTTGCGTATCGAATAGATTTTTCAGTTGTATTTTCATTATTGTACAATACAGGATATCCCTTTTTAATATTAATATCTACTTTTGCACCTTGTTTTTCTGCAATGGATCGGGCTACTTTTTCTATTTCATGATGTATTTTTTTTCTGTTTCCCTCATCCATTGTTCTGAATGTACCTTCCATTGTAACTTCATTAGGAACAACATTTGTTGCTCCATTAGCAATTACTTTTCCAATTGTAAGAACTGTTGGAATATCTTTAGGAGCTATTTCTTGTGGTATTTTTTGTAAGGCAACAATAATTTGTGAAGCAATTAATACAGTATTCGTTATTTTTTCAGGCATTGCAGCATGTCCACCTTTTCCTCTAATTGTAAGATACAATTCATCAGTTGAAGCCATATACATACCTTTTTTAAAACCAACTTTCCCATATGGTAGTTCAGGATAAACATGTTGACCAATTATAAGCTCGGGTATAGGATTTTCAAGAACTCCTTCTTCTATCATTTTCTTAGCTCCACCCGGAAGTTTTTCTTCTGCTGGTTGAAAAATAAATTTCACAGTGCCTTCAAAATTATCTTTTAAATCATTTAGAATAAGCAGGGTTCCTAATAACGAAGCAGTGTGAGCGTCGTGCCCGCATGCATGCATTATTCCTTTGTTAACAGATTTGTAGGGCACATTATTTTCTTCTGAAACAGGTAATGCATCCATATCAGCTCTTAAAGCAAGTGTTCTTTTTTTTGGGTTTTTACCTTCAATATATGCCACAATACCTGTATCTGCAATCCCAGATTCAAAACGAATCCCCCATTTTTTTAATAAAGAAATTATATATTTTGATGTTTCTGTTTCTTTAAATGAAAGTTCAGGATATTTGTGTAAATGCCGTCTTATTTCAGTTACTTGATCAAAATATTCCTCGGCGAGCTGGTTTATCGTATTTTTCAGGTCCATTATTTATCAATTATCATTTTTAAGGAAATCAGAAGTAAAAATACACCAAAAATTTTTTTCAGGGTTTTCGCAGGTAAATGTATTGAAATTACTGATCCAAGATAGCTCCCAAGGACAAATGCAATAATAAGGATAATTGCAAATTTGAAGTTAACATATCCATTTTTTGCATAATTTATTACACCAAGAATACCAATCGGAAACAAAAGTACAGCCAGACTGGTTCCTTGAGCCTGATGTTGTGTAAATCCAAGAATAAAAATAAGAGCGGGAACAATAATTATTCCTCCGCCAAGTCCAAGAGTGCCACCGACAATTCCAGCAATAAAGCCAATAATAACAAGGATAATAATTTCATTTATACTCATAATATCTTATTTAAAAATCTAAGTTAAGTGAAAAATAGAATATGCGTGGAGTAGTTTGTTGGTTCTCAATTCCCCAAGCCCAGTCAAAACGAGCAAAGTAGCCAAATATCATAGCTCTAACCCCAAAACCATAGCCAGCAACTATTGGGCTTCTTTCAGTATCCAATGTAATAATTATTGATCCACGATCCTCAACTTCTTTATCGTAAGCATTTTCATTTGAGAAAGGATTCCAACCACTCCATGCAGAACCAGCATCGAAGAAACCTACAACTTGCAAATTCGACCAGAACGAGGAATTTATAGGATAATTTGAAAAATATTTTATTACCGGCCAACGTAATTCTGTATTTAAAATAGCAAAATTACTTCCGTTTCTTATATTCTGAGGAAATCCTCTTAAGTTTGTTGCAACTGCCTGGTAGGCATAATCTTCGTTTTCATCTATAGGGATTTCGTCTAAAGGAATAAAAGTAGGTGTTTTTTGTGAAAAGTTTGTCCAGTTATCAACACCACCCAAATAGTAAATTAATTTACTATTTCCGAACGAAGCACTTCCAGCAATTCTTGTCGCTAATATTAAATCGCGATGTATACGCTGGTAATGCCTGAAATCAGCACCAATAACAAAAAGGTCTGTTTTGAAATAATTCGAGGTGTCCATATGTTCCAAGAATCGATTGTTGTATTCTACAAAGATTTTATACCGAGTTCCATTGTATAAATTAATACCCTTACTGATTGTATTGTCAAAAATATAATCAAATTTTAATCCTGCCCAAAGTTTATGAACATCGGGTTTATGTAAGCTGTTCCTATCAATCGACATATATATTTGCTTGTCATGTCTCAGTGTTAGTGTTCCTTTAATAGCTGTAATCTGACTAAACGGAAGTGTACGCAAATACATTAATTTATTTGTAAGTGTTTTGGAAATAAAATCTATAGTAGTATTCTCAAAACTTTGACGATGATAAATAAACTGCTCATCTAATTTCTTTTTTAAGTTTTCCAGACTTATAAGATATTCATTACTATTAAAATCAGCAGAGAATCTTACTCCTGCAATAATTTTATAATCTTCCAGAAGATCGTAAGCTCCGATTTTAAATAATGCATTAAATCCGGGATTGAAATAAACAGCTCCTCCGGTAAAGGCCTGATAAGTAGAATTTAAAAAGCTAAAATCAACCTGACTTATTACATGGTCGGTGAAAAAAGTGCGTTGATAAATCTGAATTTTTGGTATTGATAATGCAAAATGAGAAGTGTCGATTTCAATACTGTCGTATTTAAGTGTATACCAAGATTTTTCATATTCAAATACATATTTATTTATATTAACATAATTGTCTTCTTTTGATAAATAAGTAGATGAATCAATAATAGTTTTAGGTTGATTTTCTGCATTCAGACTATCTTTTTTTCTCATTTCTTTATTTAAGCGATCTCTGAAAAGCGTGTTTGATAGGTTTAGGTTAGAAATAGAAACTTCTGAATCATTTAAAGGTTTCTTGAAAATCTGATATTTACCGTTATGGTAACTAGTGTAACTAATAGCATTTTTGCTTTTATTCAAATTGTATTCAAGAATATTTGCTGAAAAATTAGTTAAAGGTTTTTGATCAAGAAAATACCTGTAATGTATTGCTGTATCAATAAAACTAATTGTACTGTCGTATTTTCCATGAAAAATATTTTGTATACCATTCTGATCATTTAAGTAAAGGTATTCCTTCTCTTTATATTGTACAGGGAATTGCTCATTAATAGAATTAGTGCCTGTTAGTTTTGTTAAAACAGTATTTCGGTTTTTGTAATCGTATTTATAAAGATCGAACTGATTTGTAAAATCAGAAATTTCAAGGTTGAGTGTGTCATTAATTCTGTTCGATGAAAAAATTATTTCTGTTGAGTTATTCATGAACCTTGGATTAAAATCATCGGCAATATCATTTGTGATTTGCTCACTCGAAGAAGATGCTATATCAAAAATATAAATATCAGTTTTACTGTCTTTTACGGCAGAAAAAACCATTTTTGAGCCATCGTCTGAAAAAGAAAAGTCAAGAACTTTATCAAAATATAAAAGATTACGTTCAGTAAATTTATCTTCTTCAATAATATAATAGATTAGCTTTAATCCCCCATTTTTTTCTGTTATAATAGTTAAAATATTACCAATGGGGTGCCAGTTTATTACAGGGTAAGTGTAATCGTTAATTTGTTTTATTTTATGGCCGTGTTTTAATATTTTTTTTGATTCTTCAGTTTTTGAGTTATATATCCAGATCTTATATTGTCCTAATTCATTACTAACATAGGCTATTTGTTCGCCGTCAGGTCTTAATCTGGTGTTATTATAAAGGACTCCGGATTTTGATTTATTTAAGATTCTTATATCATTAATTGAATCTGTTCCTGCAAAAGCCTCATTTTCGAAATAATCTTTATAATAATCAAGCCATTGATTCGTAATTTCTTTAAATGGAAGGCCAAGTACATTATAAAGCGCACTATTTGCTCCTTTATTTACTCTTGTCAAATAAATTATATCGGTTATAACATTACTTCCGTAATAATCATTAATATATTTCCAGAAAGAATGACCAGCATAAACAGCATCTTCTCCTGTTAATCTGTTAAATTTTGTATATCGATTACTAATAACTCCATCTCTAACCCTGTTTTCAGTTTCAATGCTCCAATCTTCAGCAAGATATGATGTTAATCCTTTTTGATACCACTCCGGTAAATCCAACATAGTTGAATTTGCAAAATTGTCGCTTAACTTATTCCCGTATAGCATTTCCATTACAATAACCTCTGAAACTGAAGATCGTAATTGTTTTAAATACTTTTGATGATCGCCCTGAAAATAGAGACTAACTTTATTATTTCTTATTCTGGTAATACCACCTGTATTATACTCCTCTTTTCCTGTAAGTAAACCAATATTACTTTGTCTGAAATCGGAATATTTATTATAAACCATAAATATTAACCGCTTATTTAATTTATGATTTAGTTTTTCTTCAAGTCTTTCTATTTCCTTTGAAGCGTTTTGTCCAGTGAAGCGGGCTATTGATTCTCCGTCCTGGTTAAAATAAGTATCAAAATTATCAAACCTGTAAAATGACCAGTAAAAATCATTATACTGAACTCTGTTCTTACCAAAATTCATTTGATGACCGTTATAAAATTGAGCATTTGAAATTTGTGAAATCAAAAGAAATGAAATAAAGACAATTATTTTTGATACTGTTTTCAAAATGTAATACAATTTTTTATAACGAATAGTAAAAATAATTTTGGATGAAATTTACTACAATAAAGTTAAAGTTTGTTAACGACATTAACATACATTTATAAATTATTATTTTTGTTAAACATATTGATTTAAAAAAGTAAAATTAACACTCATGAAAAAATTCGTTATTAGTTTATTTTCAGTTCTTATTTTCAGTAGTTATATAATTGCACAACAGAACAGTGCTAATATCTCTTTTGATAAAGAGGTGCACAATTTTGGAAAAATAAAAGAAGATGGTGGTAAAGTTGAATATGAATTCCGTTTTGTAAATACAGGTAGTTCTCCTTTAATAATAACAAATGTAAAAGCCACTTGTGGTTGTACTTCTCCAACATGGACAGAAAAGCCAGTAATGCCAGGACAAAAAGGATTTGTAAAAGCCGTTTTTAATCCCGTGAGACGACCAGGAAATTTCAATAAAAGTATTTTCGTGGAAAGCAATTCAGAAAAAGGAAGAAGTATTTTAAAAATTACAGGAGAGGTCTTGCCTCGCGTAAAAACAGTTAAAGATTATTACCCAAAAACAATGGGTGATCTTAGACTTGAAACAAATCATATGGCATTTGTAACAGTTTATAGTGATCAAATGAAGACAGATAAAGTGAAAATAAAAAATACGTCTGATTCCAAAATGAAAATCACACTAGATAAAGTGCCTAAATATCTTAAACTTACAGCTGTTCCGGAGGTTCTAAAACCAGGTGAGGAAGGATATTTATTAGGTGTTTACGATGGAACTAAGGTTAACGACTGGGGTTTTATTACCGATAGAATTATTGTGAAAATTAATGATGAATTTAAGAATAGTAATAGGCTAACTATAAGTGCTAAAATAGAAGAGGATTTCTCTCAACTTACCGAACAGGAGTTGATTAATGCTCCTAAAATTGTTTTTGAAAAAAAGACTTTAAATTTTGGTGAAATTGATTATGGTGAAAAAGTAGAAACTGTAATCAACTTTAAAAATGAAGGCAAATCAGATTTAATTATTCGTAAAATAAGAACAACTTGTGGATGTACTACAGTTGCTCCTAAAAAGACAATATTAAAACCAGGTGAAAGCAGTTCCTTTATAGCAATATTTAATCCTGGATCAAGAACAGGCAAACAGAAAAAATCTATTTACGTAATAAGTAATGATCCAAAAAAATCAAATGAAAGATTAATGATTTCAGGGATTGTAAAAGAAAAATAATATTATCGGAGATTTATTAATTATTGAAAGGAAGGTTAAAAACCTTCCTTTTTTATTTAATTATATTAGGATTAATCCTAATTTAGCAAATAAAGACTTTTAATATGCCTAAAAAGCAGAAAAATAAAAATCCCGGATTTAAATCAGCATTAAACGTTCAAGATGGTGTAGAGCAACCTGATTCTATTAATCCTGAGATTATTAAAAAGTTCAGATTAAGAAAAAAAGTACGCTATTCTGTTGATGAGTATGTAAAAGGAATTCTTGATGGTAACAGAACAATTTTAGGGCAGGCAATAACATTAATAGAGAGTTCATTAGTTGAGCACAATCATTTTGCCACGGAAATTGTTGAAAAATGTCTTCCTTATGCCAGAAAATCAATAAGGATAGGTGTTACAGGAGTTCCTGGGGTTGGTAAAAGTACATTTATTGAATCATTAGGTAAATATGTAACAAAAGAAGGTAGGAAAATAGCTGTTTTAGCTGTCGATCCAAGTAGCGAAATCACAAAAGGAAGTATACTTGGAGATAAAACAAGAATGGAGGAATTGGCAAATGACCCTAATGCATTTATTAGACCGACACCTTCTACAGGATCATTAGGAGGCGTGGCAAAAAAGACCCGACATACAATTATTCTTTGCGAAGCAGCTGGCTTTGATACTATTTTTATAGAAACTGTTGGTGTTGGCCAATCGGAAACAGCTGTACATTCGATGGTTGATTTCTTTCTGCTGTTAATGCTTGCGGGAGCAGGAGATGAACTTCAAGGAATTAAACGCGGTATTATGGAAATGGCAGATGCAATTGCAATAACAAAAGCCGATGGTGATAATATACAAAAAGCCAATATTGCACGTATAGAATATGAGAATGCACTACATTTATTTCCACCTCCTGAGTGTGGATGGATTCCAAAGGTTTTAACCTGCTCATCTATTGACCTCAAAGGCATTGATAATGTTTGGAAAACAATACTTGAATATGTTGA
>DAOUTQ010000187.1 GCA_030668615.1 Bacteroidales bacterium
CATAGGAAAACTAAGTTAAGCGATAATATAAGTAGAAATAAAAATTATATTTATTAAGCGTAGTTTGAAGAAACAAATAAATAGAAGTAAAATCGGCGTAGTTTATTAACTACGTCTTTTTGTTTTTAGGTAGCATCTTGCTATCCCCAAACCTTTATTCAGTTATTAATAATTTTTAAAAATCCTTTTTGATTAGGGTATTTCCGCCCATGTTTATCTTATAAAAAATATGTTTTAGTATTTCAACTAAACACTTTAAGCCCTACCTTATGAAAAAACGTAAAATAGAATTATTACTTCTCCCTTTTGTGGTAATAATTTTAACCGGCTTTTTTATACTAAATAAAATGCCTAATGAAAGAGAAAAATACGAACAATTTCTTCTGAATGATCTTAAATCTTTAAATCGTGAGTATAAATCTGAAGGATCAAAAATTACTATGGACAAGCCAGAAATGGCGGGTATTCAGGATTATTACATGACTATCGACCCAAAATTAAAACGTGTTCCTCATGAAAGATTAGTTACAGCAATTAAGGAAACTCAAAGAAGATCAAAAGGAACAAAAAGTGAACTCAGCGACAGATATGAATGGATAGAAGTGCCAGCTGATATGGGTGGAAGAGTACGATGTTTTATGATTGACCCTAATGATGCAGATTTAAAAAAAGTGTGGGCAGGATCTGTTACTGGAGGTTTATGGTACAATAATAATATTTACACTGATTCTGTTTGGCATCCTGTTAGTGAACTTTGGGAAAATCTTTCTATTAGTACTATTGTTGCTGATCCTAATAATTCACAAATTTTTTATGTTGGTACAGGTGAACCACAAACAGCTGTTACTATTTATAGAGAATCTTCAACACGTGGTGTAGGAATCTGGAAAACAACCGATGCGGGTATAACTTGGCAATTATTACCAAATACTTCCAATTTTCCATACATTTCTGATATTATTATAAGAGATGAAACTGGAACTAGTGTAATTTATGCAGGTGTAGTTTCGGGAACACATCAAGGTGAAGATCATTTAACTACACCTTCCGATGGATTATATCGATCAACCGATGGAGGTGCGAACTGGAATCAAGTCTTACCTATAATTGACGGACAAACAGCTCCATATTCACCTTCTGACATTGAATTGGCAGCTTCAGGTAGAATATTTGTAGGTACGTACAGAAATATAGATGGCTTTGGCGGTGCTTCAATTCTTTATTCAGATAACGGAACTTCTTGGACTATTTATGATGATTACAACTCAATTATTGCTTCAAATTCGGGATTGGTAGGAAATGAAAACATACCAGGAAGAACAATGCTTGCATCATCACCTTCAGAACCAAATACAATTTATGCAATAATTGCTGCCGGGCGACGCACACCGGAAAACTGGATTTATTACAGAGGTAAACACATGTTAAAAAGTACGGACAATGGGGCTAACTGGATAGAAAAAACAGTACCAAATGGTGATCCAAATAATACATATTGGGCAACTTTAGCATGGCATGCATTAACAATAGAAGTTGATCCAAACGATGCTAATACTATTTATGCAGGTGGTTTAAATATTCAAAAATCAACCGACGGAGGAAATAGTTGGACACTGAAATCTTGGTGGTATACAGACCCAAACCTCCCTCCTTACCTTCATGCCGATCAGCACAGTATTACATTTAAAGAAGGAAGTTCAGACACTTTATTTTTTACGAATGATGGCGGTGTATTTGCTTCGTATAATGGTGCAGAATCTGAAATGACATTTATTGAAAAAAACAAATCATTTAATACTTTACAATTCTACACCTGCAATTTACACCCAGATTCCCTTGAAGTAGATTATGGAGGAGGTTTACAAGATAATGGAACGATTCATTATACAGGAACTCCCATTGAGAAAAACTTCAGTTCTGTTTCTGGCGGCGACGGTGCATATTGTTTTTATAATTATAATGATTATTACATAACAACAACTTATTACAATTTACTTTATATCTCACAAAAAACAGATGGTATTTATGAGAGAACGAATGTTATAAATAATTTCTACGGAACAGGAACATTTATCTGTCCTTCAGATTACGATATTGCAACCAACACATTCTATTCTAATGCTGTTAGTTTCACAGGAGCAAGGCAAAACCAGATCTTAAGAATTAAAAATCTTACATCATATAGCTATAGTGGAGAATTATTAAATGTTGGTACAACAAGCAATGTACATTTTTCTCATGTTAAGGTATCAAAATATAAATCATCCGGAAATACTATACTTTATTTGGGAACACAAGCTGGAGAATTATATAAAATAACAAATGCCCAAAACTATCCTTCAGCTACAAATATTGGTGATGCTGCATTTCCAACTGCTAATATATCCTGTATCGCCCAAGGTAAATACAACGATGAACTGTTAGTTACATTCTCAAACTACGGTGTTTCTTCTATATGGTATACCGATAATGGAGGTACAAACTGGACCGAAAAAGAAAGTAATTTACCTGATATTCCTGTACGATGGGCCCTTTTTGATCCAAATGATAACTCTAAAGTAATACTGGCAACAGAAGTGGGCATTTGGGGTACTAATGACATTAATGCAGAAACTGTTACCTGGGAACCACTGAATAATGGTATACCAAAAGTAAGAATAGATATGTTACAACTTCGTGAGTGGGATAATACCATACTTGCTGCAACACATGGTCGAGGTCTTTTTTATTGTAATTTAGAAGGTGGAACAATTCCTACATTATCTATTAATAACCTTGATAATAGTTTAGATATTGATGTTTACCCTAATCCAACTAATGGAAACCTAAGACTAAATCATGATACTATTTACAGATATGTAACCATTTCAGTAGTTAACGAAAACGGAAGTCTGGTAAAAGTTTTCCATAATATGGATGTAAATTCAGATTTTAATATTTCTGATCTTTCAGATGGATTGTATTTTGTAAAAATTAATGCAGGAGAAAAAGAAATTACTCATAAAATTATTTTACAGAAATAAGCTCATGAAAAAAAAGCCTGCAGTAATTCTACAGGCTTTTTTATTTATTGTCATTCCGCACTTGATGCGGAATCTATTATCTTATTTTAATTCTTTTTAAACTCTTCAACACCCGAATCCAAAAACTTTACAAAATTATCAATGTTTAAATCATGTCCTTTGGGTTCAACTAATGTTTCGCCTTCAGTATCAATCAACACATAATATGGTTGACTATTTATATTGTATTTTGATATCTGAAAATCGGCATATTTTTTACCAATTGTCTTTTTTACTTTCCCATCGTAGGCTGATGTTACCCATTCGTTTTCTGGAAGCTTTGTTCTATCATCAACATACAAAGCAATAATTAAATAATCATTTTGTAATCGTTTTAAAACTTCAGGATCTGACCATACTTTGTTTTCCATTTCCTTACAGTTAGCACATGCATGGCCTTTAAAATCAAGCAATACAGGTTTATTAAGTTTTTTAGCACAAGCCATTCCCTGTTCGTAATCAAAATACCCCTCTAATCCATGAGGTAAATGTAAAATATCACCGTACTTTGGCTCGTCGCATAATTCTGTTTTCTCATTTGAATCAGAAACTACTCTTACACCAATGCTTTTTGTCAAATCGAAATTCTGTGTAGTTTTAGGTGGAATTAAAGCTGAAACTGCATTTAAATTTGCTCCAAACAAACCAGGTATTAAGTACACAGCAAATGTAAAAGAAGCAATTGCAATAAATAATCTAAACACCCCAACGTGCTGCATTTCTGTGTCATGAGCAAACTTTATTTTACCTAATAAATATATTCCCATTAAAAAGAATATTACTATCCAAATAGCTAAGTAAATATCACGACTTAATATATTAAAGTGATATACCTGATCAATATTCGACAAGAATTTCATTGAGAATGCAAGAATAATAAACCCAAATACAACTTTAACTGAATTCATCCATCCACCTGATTTTGGTAATTTCTTTAATAATCCAGGGAATATTGCCATAAGAGTAAATGGTAATGCAAAAGCTAATCCGAATCCAAACATTCCAACAACAGGTTCTAAAACTTCACCTGTAGCTGCTTTCACTAATAAAAATCCAATGATTGGTCCGGTACAACTAAATGAAACAATTACCAGAGTAAAAGCCATAAAAAATGAAGCTAACATCCCTCCTTTGTCAACCTGACGGTCTGCTTTATTTGCTAAGCCAGATGGAAGTACAATTTCAAACATCCCAAAAAAGGAAAATGCAAAAGTTATAAAAAGAGCAAAAAATACTACATTTAATATCCAACTTGAACTTAACACAGTTGTCAAATCGGCTCCGGCGCTTGTTAAAGAAACTATTAATCCTACTAATGTGTATAGCATTACAATTGAACCCCCAAAAATTAAAGCTTTTAGAATAGTATTAAATTTTGAAGACTGCCCTTGCATAAAAAATGACACTGTCATTGGAATCATTGGAAAAACACAAGGCGTTAAAATTCCAGCAAATCCAAAAGCTATTGCCATAAAGAAAAATCCCCAAATAGATTTACTTTCAGTTTCTGTTTCAGTAGAAGTATTTTCTGATAAATCAATTTTCGGTGTTAAAGCGTCATCTGAAACTTCTTGAGTAGGCTTCTCTCCTTTTACTTTTACTTGAAATTCCGGATTAAAATAAACACATTTATCCTCCTGGCAAACTTGATATTCTATTGCTCCGGTTATTGTAAAAGCTTCATCAGTTAAAAGTTTAACTTTTTGGACAAAAGTTGCTTTATGGCTGAAGTATTTCACTTTAATATTAAATATCTCATCCATCTCCTCTTCCGGCTCAGGACTTTCTGTAGGACTTCCTATTAATTCAAATTTATCAGATTCATCAAAATAAAATGTTGTACGTACCGGTCCACCCTCATCAAAATATTGTGAATAAAGATGCCAGTTCATTTCAATATTTGCTTCAAAAATAATTTCTGTAATTCCATCATCAAGCTTTTTACTTTTATTTTCCCATTTTACGGGATCAACAAGTTGAGCAAAAAGGCTATAAGCAGATAGAATTAAAATTCCTGATAATAAAAATATTCTTTTCATTTTTTTTCTTTTAAAAGGTATTGATTACTGATGCATTAACAACAACTCTGTTTTAATTTTGTTTTCAAGCACCAAATTTAAGGATTAAGTGTTAATTAAAAAAAGCACATAACATATTTCATATCTACATATGTAAATATTAACAATTATTAACATGCTTCAATTTAAAAAAAAATGGATTGTGTGAAAATACTATTCTTTGATAATTTCTCCGTTTTTATCGAAGAAATGGAATTCAAGAAACTGGTATGAATTTACAGATTCTATTTTGATTTTCTTTTTGAATTTCAAGAACCATTTAAACTTTTTGGAAAATAGACCTTGATTAATATATCCATCAATGTATGGATGTACCTTTAAAGTAAGATTTTTATAATTGGCTTCGTTAATAAGAAAGCTCAGGTAATTTTCAATATCATCAACAAATAAAACACTTGGTGTTATTTCTACAGTACCTTTACATGTGGGGCACTTCTCCATTGTTTCGATATTA
>DAOUTQ010000150.1 GCA_030668615.1 Bacteroidales bacterium
AATATATTATATCCTTATAATCTATTTCAGGAATATTTAAATGTGCCCAATCTGGCATTTTTAATGTTTGCCAATAACGAAAAGCTTTTAACCTGAACTCCAACATAAACTCAGGTTCGTTCTTTTTTTGCGAAATCGTCCGAACGGTGTCCTCATTCAAGCCTTTTGGTATTGTCTCATTTTCAATATCTGTAACAAAACCATATTTGTATTCACCCTGCGTTACATCATTTAATATTTTATCTTGATCTTTTTCCATAACTTTGCAAAATCTCTATAAAAATCCAGCACTGCGTTTAAATAGATTAATTCTAAATTAGGTGCAAATATATTTAAAATTTAACAACTATTAAAGCAAGATTGTTTAATCTTTTTTTTTAATGATATATATCAATTTTTAAGATGAGCGATAAAAAACAAAAGTTAAAAGAGATCTCTGAATTAGGGGAATTTGGACTTATTGACCACATTACAAAAGATATAAAATTGCATCATAAAAATACACTTAAAGGAGTTGGTGATGATGCAGCTGTTATAAACCATGGGGATATTTGTTCCGTTGTTACTACCGACCTTCTGGTTGAAGGAATTCATTTTAACCTTATTTATACGCCCTTAAAACACCTAGGATATAAAGCTGTCGTTGTAAATCTTTCGGATGTTTATGCAATGAATGCTACACCAAAGCAAATAACTGTTTCTATTGCAATATCAAGAAAATTTGCAGTTGAACATATAGAACAACTTTATGAAGGAGTAAAACTGGCTTGCGAGAATTATAATGTAGATTTGGTTGGAGGAGATACATCCTCATCATTAACAGGCTTGGCAATTAGTGTAACTGCAATTGGAGAAGCTAAAAAAGACGATATTACATACAGAAATACTGCTAAGAAAAATGATATAGTTTGTGTTACCGGTAATTTGGGTAGTGCTTATATGGGATTACAATTATTGGAACGTGAGAAAGAAATCTTCAAAACAAATCCTGATTTTAATCCAAGCCTTGAAGGTTATGATTACATTCTTGAACGCCAATTAAAACCAGAAGCAAGAAAAGAGGTTATAGAACTGCTTCAAGAAATAAATGTTAAACCCACTTCAATGATTGACATTTCGGATGGATTATCTTCAGAAATTCTTCATATCTGCAATAAATCTGATGTTGGATGTAAAATATTCCAGGATAAAATTCCTATTGACTTAAATACCGAGAAAATGGCTGAAGAATTTAAGATTGAGCCATTAATTGCCGCTTTGAACGGTGGAGAAGACTATGAATTATTATTTACAATTGATGTTAAAGATCTTGAGAAAATTAAAGATCAACCATCAATTCATGCGATTGGTCATATTGCCGACAAAGAACACGGTGCTATTATGATAACCAATGGAGGTCAATCAATCCAACTACAAGCGCAAGGCTGGAATCAAATGAGAGAAGAATAATATGGGAATTCGGTAAGTTTACTGGTTACTTTACATTATCTGAAATTGCGTAAACATATTCATCAGCGCTACTTGGACAGATATCCTGAATTATTTAAATTATTTCTGAACTTTTAGTTTATCATTTCTAAAGTTAGCAAAATACGATACTTTAACCAGCATTTATCCTATATTAAATAGGGTTTTTATTCAGAGAATCATCTTCTTGCAAATAATCCTTTATGAAGAAATTTTCGCTAATACTTTGTTTTGCCATAATCTTAACAAAATGTCTTCCGGTCAATGCTCAACAAAATGATAATATTATTCTTTTAAACAACTTAATTCTGGACTTAAGAGAATCTGAAAGTACTTTAAGAACAAATAGAATTATCAAAAAAATAATAAAGTTAAACATTTCATTCGAGTCCATTAAAGCAGAAATAAGATCAGACAATTACTATTCTCAAGATAAAAAAACGGGATACATTGAATGGAACTACATACTTGATTCGCTAAATTATACTTGTATTGTACTTGTTCCTTCAAATTACTCTTCTATTGAAAAACATCCTGCCTCATTCATATTGCATGGCGGAGTGATGTCTTATAATCCTATTGCAGTAAAAAGTAATGTTACCAAAGACACGTATAATTATGATTCTTTGGATAGAATAATAATTTATCCAACTGGCTGGTACCAAAGTCCTTGGTGGAGCGAAAAACAAGTAAACAATTTAAAATATTTGGTTCGTCGTTTAAAATTAGAATACAATATTGATGAAAACAACATTTCTCTTGCGGGTATTTCAGACGGCGGAACAGGTGTTGTTTATCAGGCAAATAAAGCAATCACTCCTTGGGCTAATTTCAGGTCTTACATAAGTAATCCAGGTGGTTTGACTACATTAACTGATTCCCCGATTTATTTTAAAAACCTCAAAAATAAAGCTTTCTTATTTATAAGTTCAGAAGAAGATGAATTATTCCCTCCCCAATTTATCGAGTCCTTTTTAGCAGAAATGGAAGATGTTGATTGTACTTATGATTACTATTTAGCGAAAGGTTTTAAACATGAGATTTCATGGTTAAATTGTTATAAAGATACTATCAGTCATTTTATGAAAAACAATATACGAAATCAATATCCATCAACAATATTCTGGCAAACGGATAATTTAAAGTACGGTAGAAACCTATGGGTTATAATTGATAAGCTTAATAATAATTCAACCTCTAATTTCAAGAAACACCAGTCTCACCTGCCAAAAAATGGAAGCATTCCTGAATCGGGAGCAATAGAAATTCAATGCACTGGAAACAAAATTTATGTTGAAACAGAAAATATAAAACAATATACTTTACTGTTATCTCCTGAGCAATTCAATTTTAATGAAAGTATAGAAGTTTATACAAACAATACTCTTTCATTTGATGAAACTGTTATAAAAGACCCACATACTCTTTTAAAATGGTATTACGAAGATCTTGATCGCACCATGCTTTTCGGAAACGAACTAATAATAAAAGTAAATTAATCCAACACAAAAAATGAATTAGTCAGTAACATCAACCAATTCAATATTAAATATCAAAACTGAGTTTGCAGGAATACTTGTACTTGAAGTTGTTCCGTAGCCCAATTTAGAAGGGACAAAAAGGGTTCCTCGTCCTCCTTCACTAAACAATCTAATTCCTTCTTGCCAACCCTTTATATAAACATAAAGAGGATAGGATTTAACTGTTCCCTCATCAAAAACGGTTCCATCCAATAATGCTCCTTCATAATTAACCTCTACAATCGAACTAAGGCTTGGATAAGTCCCATTTCCTTCTTTCTCAATTATATAATACAAACCCGAACCTGTTGATTCTGCAACCAAACTACTGTCTTGCAAATACGCCTCAATTAGTTCTATATCCACCTTAAGCTGATCTGCAATAGGATTTTCATCTTCACAAGACATAAAAACGAAAACCGCAATAATAATTAACAATCCTATTTTCTTCATTTATCTAAATTTAATGTTTCATATAAAACGCAATTATAAAGAAATAATTTCACAATTCATTATTTAGGAAGCAGTCTAAAAAATTTCCAAATTGCTTTGTGGAATTTATGGATACTTTGAACAGGCTCAGCAAACATGAAAATACATTCTTTATATATTAAATCTATATTTAGATCTTTAGCAATCGTTTCCGTTTCTTTGGTATTTGCGGTTTGTTGAACCCACACATGTTTTATACCTTTTTCAGCTGCTTGTTTAATAATTGTGTCTGTTTCTGATTTAGGAGTAACAATAAATAGTTTTTCATATTCATCGGGAATATCAATTACCGATGCATATACCTTTACTCCATCAATTTCATCGAGCTTTGGATTTATTGGGCAAATATCGAATCCTTTTTCGCGTAGTTCTTTAAAAATAGCATAGCCAAACTTTTTTGTATTACCAGATACTCCAACAATTGCTAATTTTTTTGGAGCTAAAAACTGCTCAATACTCTGCTTTTTACTCATAATATATTACTTAGTTAGATATATATTCAAATATACCTACGAAGTTTCAAATAAAAAAGCACGAGAAAAGCTCGTGCTTTCAATTTCTCACAACTATTTATTTAAACAGTTTTTTTTGCTAATATCCTATCTGCAACAATAATCATAGCAATTAACAAAAATGAAAGTAAGATAGATCCTTCAAACCCGAATTTCCCTCCGGTTATTAAATCGCTACCAATAAGATCGTGATTTATTATAGATTTAATATTC
Organism: Bacteroidales bacterium; assembly: GCA_030668615.1. Classification (GTDB taxonomy): domain Bacteria; phylum Bacteroidota; class Bacteroidia; order Bacteroidales; family UBA12077; genus UBA12077. The sequence goes on from DAOUTQ010000150.1 coordinate 4,205, forward strand.
AATCCGCTAACTTCGAATCCAAATATTGTGCCCTGAAAATAATTCCAACTTATATGAAGAAAAATCGGGAACCATAAATTTTTGGTATGAACATATGTTATTCCTAAAGCTAAACCAGCAAGAATCAAGTTAATAAAACCTAATAAGGTAATATTTGGGTTTATTCCATGGAAAAGAGCAAAAATAACTGCGGATATAAATAGTGCAACATATTTATTTTTAAGCCACTCCATCAAATTATTAAGGACATAACCTCTCATTACACTTTCTTCAACAATTGCTACAATTATAAATAAGACTAAGGAACCTAAAATAGCTTTTACGTTATATTCAATTACAGTAATTTCAAGCTGATTTGTGAAGTAAAGTATTATAAATCCCAGAAAGAGAATGAGAAAACCAACTAAAAAACCGGCAATCATATCTTTAATTTTCCCTTTAACTTCAAATCCTAATGAAATAATTGATCGTCGATCTACAAATTTTCTGAATACCCAAATTGATAATGCAGCAGCTATTAGTGAAAAAACCTGAGAAAAAATTAAGAAAATAATATTCCCTTTATTCCCAGCCACTGACTGAATTTCTTCCATAGTAATAGAACCTGTCAATACCATAATTATACCAGCAACCATAGTTAGTATAGCGCTGCTAATTAAATACATTAATACAAACAGCAATACTCTTAACCAGGCTTGTTTTATTGCAGGTTGTTTTTGTTGTAAATTATTTTCTTCCATAATGTTATATTTTAAATTCTAAACCTATTTTATTTCTTCACTTCTTTTTTCTTTAATTGACTTACAATTGGGCCCCAAATAAATATAAGATGTATTCCTGCGCCTCCAGAAAGAATAAGATAAATTTCATCATAACAAGATGTACCTTTCAATTTTAATGCACACCCAATCAGTACAGCACCCCATATTATAGCACTTCCGATAATAAAATAACCAATTAATCCTTTTTTCATAATTTGATTCTCCTATTTTTAAGGTTAATAAATAAACTGCTAATTAATTTTACTCCTCAATTTCTTCAAAATCCTTTAAACATTGTTTAAGTTCATCGAGATGCTGCTTATACATTTTTTTATTCAAATACTGTGAGAAAGGAATTGTAAATGCTACACCAACAACAAAAACAGCAATTATTTTTATAATTACTTCATTCTTTAGCAAGGACAATATTTCAGAAATTTCCTTTTCTCCGGCTCCAATAAATATCCCAAGCCCCAATCCGAAAATAATTGCAAAGGGTAATAAGATGAATTTAGTGAAATTACTTTTATTAAAATTTACATATCGTTCAATATCTTTTATTGTTTTCTGAAGTGCCGGTTTAAGCTGATCTGCAGTAATTACAGTTTTTCGTATACGGTTATAATTACGCCATGAAAAGGATATAATAAGTCCAAAGAATAAAATGCAAAAAGGGATAATTACGAGTTTATAACTCGCAAGATTTATATAAAGCCACAAAATAAAATAAATAAAAATACTTCCTCCTCCAATAAGTTCAAACAGGTAATTCCTCTTCACTTTTTTCAATGCTGTATTTGACTTACTTTTTATTTTAAGTTTTGCCTCAATTTCTTCTTTATTAAGATGCCCTTCATCTTCAAAAGATTTTTTCCAGACATTTTTTATATCATTAAAGTCCATATTCAAGTTCCTTTAATATTTTCTGTAATTTGGTTTTAATTCTGCTGATTTTCACACCAACATTCGACATTGTAATACCTGCTATTTCAGATATTTCTTCATAAGAATAATCATCCATATAAAGAATTATTATTGCTTTTTCCGTTTTGCTCAATTTCCCGATCGCTTTTTGCACTATTTCTCTGCGATCTTCTTTTTCTTTATATGTCTCTTCATCTTCAATATGAATGGGAATCTCAGGTACCGGATCTTCGTTGTTTTTTTTATCCTTTCTGAATTGGGCAATAGCAGTATTCAAAGCTACTCTATACATCCAAGTCGAAAATTTTGATTTTTGATTGAATGTAGAATAAGACTGCCACAATTGCACAAGAATATCTTGAAACAAATCCTTCCTGCACTCATCTTTATCGCAATACATACTGGAAACTTTATAAATAATTCCTTGATGTTTCTCGATAAGCGAAACAAACTCTTCTTTTGTATTTCTATTACTCAACACCCTGTTTTGTTATGATATTTAATAAGTAGATAATTATTTTATTTTCTTACAATTCAATTCAATTCAATTTATAAATGAAAATTACAAATATTTATTATCAAATCTAAAAAACTTATTTCTTTATCTTTGTGTTTTTGTCAATACAATTATTAAATGAAACAAAACTATCTGGAATTTATTCAGGTTGAGAAAGCAGGAGAGCATAACTTAAAGCAAATAAGCCTCAACATTCCACATTATAAAATAACTTGTTTTACCGGAGTTTCCGGTTCCGGAAAATCTTCTTTGGTTTATGATATAATTTGTAAAGAAAGCCAGCGAAGATATTTTGAATCCTTTTCATCATATGCCAGACAATTTCTGGGAAAAATGGCTCGACCTGAAGTTGAGCATATTGAAGGTTTAATGCCAGCAATTTCGGTTGATCAAAAAACAACAAGCAGGAATCCGCGTTCAACAGTAGGTACAATAAGTGAAATATATGATTACTTAAGATTGCTGTTTGCCCGAACTGGAGAAAGATCTGAACTTTTTCCAGAAAAAAAATTGACACGAAGCCTTTTTTCATTTAATAATCCGGAAGGATATTGTCCAACATGTAAAGGATTGGGTGTTGAAGATCGAATTGATCCCGAACTTTTAATAAAAGACCAAAATAAAAGTTTAAGACAGGGAGCACTTAAAATTACAACACCTTCAGGTTATACAATATATTCACAGGTTACAATAGATGTATTGAATCAGGTTTGTAATTCGGAAGGATTCAACGTTGATATTCCATGGAAGGATCTAACAATGGATCAAAAATACATTGTTCTAAACGGAAGTAATAAAATAAAAATTCCTTTTGGTAAACACACTCTTGAATCCAGAATGAAATGGAGTGGAATTACCGCTAAACCTCGTGAAGAAGGATCTTATAAAGGAATATTGCCCATAATGGAAAATATTCTTAGTGTTGATCGAAATCCGAACATACTTCGATTTGCTAAAACGGTGAATTGCAGTTCCTGTAATGGTAAGAGGTTAAACGAGAAAGCTCTTTCAATTAAAATTAATAACAAAAGCATTGCTGATTTTTCTGAATTATCAATATCTGAATTAAAAGAGACTATTAAGAATATTCCTTTTCCTAAGAATCAAAATTCAATAGCTCAACCTATAATTGAAAAAATTATTGAGCGGTGTAAAATAATGCAGGATCTGGGACTTGGTTATTTAGAATTAAAACGTGAATCCACAACTCTATCTGGAGGCGAAGCACAACGAATTAGACTTGCTACTCAAATAGGAACCGGTTTACGAGGAATACTGTACATTCTTGATGAACCATCAGCTGGACTTCACCCGGCAGATAACAGCAAGATGATTAAGGTTATGAAATCATTGCGAGATCAGGGAAATACTGTATTGGTTGTTGAACATGATTCTGATACGATGATAAATTCAGATCAAATTATTGATATCGGACCATTTGCAGGGAAAAATGGTGGTAAGATCCTTTTTAATGAAAAAACAGACAACCTCTTTTCGGTTTCAAATAAAGAAAGTGAAACTCTTAAATATTTAACTGAAGCCATTCCTAATCCTATTAAAAATATAGAGTTACAAGATAAGTGGCTAAAAATATCAGAAGCTTGTCTGCATAACTTAAAAAATATTGATGTACAATTTCGACTTCATGCTTTAAATGTTGTAACA
>DAOUTQ010000169.1 GCA_030668615.1 Bacteroidales bacterium
CATCAAGTAGAACTCCATCTTTCGAAACGGCAACATAAGCATCTTCTTCAGTTGTAACCTGAAAAGAAGAAGAACCAAGAATAATTTTTGAATTATATGAGGCAATTAATGTTTCAGGAATAGAAACATATGGAGTTAATGAAGGATCTCCCATTAAATGATAAATTTCCCAATAATATGTTTTTCGAGATGAAGATGATGCTTCAACAGCAAGATTACCAGCAACATTCATTTGTCCTTGTGTTAAAAACCAGTCTTCTTTTGATTCTCCGTTTAAATGAAAAGATCTATCATAAGCTCCTAACTTCTCAGAATCATACACAGGATTTACAACAATTGAAGAAGCTCCAACAGCCCACCAATAATCTTCATCCCAATATGTTAAGTTTGAACCTCCAATATAACCAACAGCTCCTTTATTTTCTGCCATAAGAATTTTTTCTCCAAAACAGTCGTTCACATTAAACTTATTCGATTCACAACAATTACCAATTAACAAGGGATACATGTGTTCATTTGTAAGAGCATCAATATGACTTATTGAGAATGAGGGGCTTGACCATCCGCTGGAACTACAATGCGCTGAATAATTACCAAAAGATATTCCTGCACTTACATAGCTCCTTATTGACTCTGAAGCTCCTGAACTATTTGAAGACATTACACCACTTGCGTCATTATACAAATAGTAATAAGATGTAATATCATTTGTTTCATTAGTATAATATGTGTTTGCATAATTTATTGCACCATTACCCCATTTTGAAGCATATGTTCCGTCAACACCTGCTACCAGCACAACATTTTCAAGATATGAAGAATCAGGCATTTCAAACTTTTCAACCTCAAGGGTTTTGTCAATCTGAGGTTGAAGTTCTTCAATAGTCTCAGCAGAAAATCTTCCAATAAAAACCTCGGGTAATCTATCTCCAGTATATTCTGCATAGTAAAGATCAGTTGCATGACCATTACTAAAAGCTGGTATTTGAGTTACATCACCAACAAGTAGAACAAAAGTTGGTGAAACGCCATCTGAAGGATTATCATATAAATCCTTTAAAAATGATTTTATTTCTGTAGTTGTTGTTCCTATAACATCTGTATATGCAGCTATAACATTAAATCCCTTCATTGTTTTCCACTCGATAAATGGTTGTAATGTAGTTTCAAACATTGGATCTGAAACAATAACGTATTTTACTGGGCCCGAAATAAGTGCTTTAGTGCTTTCAACTGAATTTATGGTATTTTTTGTAAGCTCTTTGAAATACGGCGATTCTAAATTCTTGGTATTTATTTTTGTTGCATTATTATCATCTTCAAAAACAATTTCAATTTCAATATTATTGATAACTTTTACAGTGTTTGAAACCGGATTATATTCAAAAGGAGATATTTCTAAATAACCTAAATGTTTATTTCTTAAATATCCTCTGTCTTCAAATGTTATTAGCTCATTTTTGAAGAATTCGCTTTTTGAATAAATTTCTTTGTTTTTATAAAAAGGGACATCCTTTGGATCGACACTTTTTGCTACGGATAGTTGTGCTGGATAAATTTTCTTTTTCAGATTATAATCCTTTAGCTCAATTATTTGTTCTTCGTAATTTAGAATTTTGATCTTAACTTTCTTATTAAGCGGAATATCAATAAGTTTTGAAAACACTGGCAAGTCTGGTTTTCCCTGACTAAATGTTTTAGTCATTCCCTCAGAAAAAAACTGAAGAAAAGAACCTAATTCTGTATCTTTCTCAACGAACTCAATACTTTGAATTTGCTCCTTTATAATTATTCCTTGAGATGTGGGAGTAACTTTTTCTGCATTTTGACTCTTTGTTATGCTTGAAGAAAAAGGCAATTTTATTTTTTGGCTTTTTTGAGCAATCAAAGAAACCGTTATAAAAAACAAAAGTAAAAATGTAGCAATTCGTTTAGTCATATCAAGGGTCTTTAAAACAAATCTGTCAATAAATTAGAGCCTGACAAGATATTAAGTATTTACGTAAAAACGAACTATTTTGTTACTTTTTATCGGAAAACGATATCTGTTTATTTGCTTACTTTTCCTATTTTAGACTCTATTGACTCTATTTTTTGATTTAAGCGATTCGTTTTTTCTTTTCTAATATCAAGAGTTATGGTTGAATATACTCTTTTGGAGAAAGGTTCAAGAACCTTATATGATCGATTAACAATATCAAGCGCTTCTTCAATTGTTTCTGTTTCAATAATCGTTCCCATTGCGGTTAACTTATATGTTACACCACTTTTGTTAATCATGTCAATAATTTTACTTACAGACTCACTGGCACTATCGCCGGTTTTATCAGTAGGAAACATAGCAAATTCGAGAAGAACAGACATAATGATTTTATTTATTGTTTCTTAAGGTCAAAATTAATTTCCATATCCCAGTTTGACCTAACTTTTATTTTTTCTGTATAATACAATGCTTCTTCAGGCTGAATATTTTTTAAATATTCTCCTGTATCCCATTTATTATTAAAATTCTTATCAAGGATAACTTTAAATATAAACTCTTTAGGTGGTAGAAAATCAAATTTGACAAGTTGATCAACATTTATTATTTCTTGTTTTATAATTTTCTCTTCGTCTTTACCAGGAAGAATAATTTGACATATGGCTTGAAAAGAAGAATCAATTCCGGTTATATCAGCAAAAATTACTCCATAAAAGTCCCGCTTCTGAGTTTTAAAATCAATAATATTAGTGTCATTCGAAAACTTATAAATATCAGTAAATGCACCCGGATAAATTTCCATTCTATAAATTGTATCCTCACACCAGTCAGCATCAAGTTTAAATTCTCTTGGTTTTATGCTATCTCTTAATAAATTAAAGTCCACAGGAAATTCAAGCGAATCCACTTGAGCAATAAGCTTAATCCTATTATTGTTATAGTTTTTTACAGGTGTTTCAAAAGAAATATTTAACTTTTTATTTAAATCTACGGTGGCTTTGCTTTTTACATTTAAAGAATATTTCAAATAAACCGTTTCTTCCTCTTTATCATCCCGCTCTCGTTTCTTTTTCTTTGGTTCAAAATACCTAAATTTTAAAGTGTCTGTTACCCATTGTAACATTAGATTTGAGTCTTCTTTGTAATATGAAAGTGTTGTAAGCAAATTTTCTTTATTGTAGAGGGCTGGATTTGTTAACCAATAAATTATTGAATCCATATTAGAATTTGCTTCCTTTATAAACCAAGAATCATTAATAACGGTGTCGGCTAAAGCAAAAACAATACTGTCTTTAGCTGATTTATTAAGCATTACTTCAATCTTTTGTTTAATTTCCCTTTTATAATTTGCTATATACTGTACTTCTCGATCTTCGGTAAATAATCTTAAAGTATAATTATTAACAGGATAAAAAGTTTTAGTTTGAGTAATTATTGTGTCAATTTCTTTATTTGCTGCGGTATCTAAATCGGCATATATTTCCTGACCCAGATTATTATGTAATGTATCCGATTTATATATGGTGTCGGTAAACGTTTTTGTAACAAGCTCAAATCTAACTAAAGAATCAATATATGCAATTTCTTCATTAGGCAAATCGAACAAATAATTTCTGTTAAAATCACGAATACAGAATAACTTATATTCATTTGGTGCTATATTATTCAATCTGAACAATCCTTCTTTGTTCGTTTTTGATATATATTCAGGAATCTGTTTTATTGGTACTGAATCACCATGCTCAGTATAAAGCATTACAAAAACGCCTTCTTCGGGTACAAGTGAAAAAGCATTAATAATATAACCTTCAATTGATAACGAATCTATATATGATCCTGTAGATAAAACATATTGAAAATCTTCAATTGGATTACCTTCATTGTAATCCTGAACAGAGTTTCCAAAGTAAATATTATATGTTGTTGAGTCTTTAAACTCTTCCTCGAACTTGATATTAAGTGTTTTTCCTTTTTTCCGAATCATCGGTTTTTCTTCCATTGGAGGAGATATAATCAAATTACTATTTAAATCTTTTAACTCTATAAATTCATTGAATGTAATATCAATTTCTTTACTATCAAAGTTAATAGTATTAAATGGCGGATGGCTTTCTACAATTAATGGATGTTCCTCATCTTTTGGACCTCCGGTTGGTGATACAATACTTGCACAGCCAATTAATATTATAGCAAAACTTAATATAAAAACACCCTTTTGTATACTACCAAACTTCATTATTTATCTTTATGATTATAAGATACAAACTTAAAAGTTTATTTTTAGAATTGTACCTAATGTTAAACAAATTAATTTACCTGTTTCAATTTTAACAATTAATAACATAATAGTATTCTACAATTCCAGTTTCTCCTTAAAATAAATTTATATTTGTAAATCTATTTAAATAAAATAAAATGATACTAAACTTTGTCAACTGGAATGTAGATCCCGAGATTGTAGGTTTTTGGGGATTATCAATTCGATATTATGGAGTTCTTTTTGCCGCTTCTTTCTTTTTTGGATACATAATAATACAAAAGATCTTTAAAAAAGAAGGTTTAAAAGTTGAGCTTCTAGACAAACTAACAGTATACATGGCTGTGGGAACAGTTTTGGGAGCGAGATTAGGACATTGTTTATTTTATGAACCGGCTTATTATCTTGCAAATCCAATTAAAATACTTATGATATGGCAAGGTGGTTTAGCAAGTCATGGTGCTGCCATTGGAATATTAATTTCACTATGGTACTTCTCAAAAAAGAATAAGAAATCATATTTATGGACTCTTGACAGGATAGTTATTGTTGTAGCTTTAGCAGGTTTTTTCATTAGGTCAGGGAATTTAATGAACTCAGAGATTTATGGTATTGAAACTCAAAATAAATCAGGGTTCGTTTTTACAGGAAGTTTTAGTCAAAAATTTAGTGATACTGATTTCATAAAGAAAATAAGATTTATTAAAGATAAAGATGATAAGCTTATACAAGAACGGTTCATCCCTTTAACCATGAATATAACTTTTGATAAAAAAATAAAAGACAAGGCTCAGATAAAGAATATTATCACTTATGATATCAATAGTAAACTAAGCAGGAATCTACAAAATAAAAAAGAGAATCTATTCTATCCACCAAATACAGAATTCACTTATAAATTGGAAAAAAAGGACCAATGTTTTGTAGCCAGTTTATCAGTTTTGGGTTTACCAAAACACCCGACTCAGATTTATGAAGCACTTTTATATCTTTTTATATTTTTATTGCTTTACTTTATTTATAACAGAAAAAGAACTTATGTTAAGCAAGGTCTAATTTTTAGTTTATTTCTTATTCTTATGTTTACAGTAAGGTTTTTTATTGAATTTATAAAAGAAGATCAAGTTGGATTTGAAAAAGGAATGTCATTAAATATGGGGCAGTGGTTAAGCATACCCTTCATACTTATTGGATTTTTCCTTTTATATAGAAGCTTAAAACTGCAACCAACTAAAGAATAGGACTTTTAGGTCCTTTTTTTCTGTTAAACAATTTCCTATTAGGATTGTATTTAAGAATTCTTTAAGACAAAAAAATGTCTTAAATTTAGGATTCTTATATATAATTTAAAGCTCATGATTAATCAAATAATCAACTTCAGCATTAAGAATAAACTTATCGTTATCCTTTTTACGCTTACAATTGCCGCCTTTGGAATATTCTCAGTTTTTAAAATTCCAGTTGGAGCTGTTCCCGATATTACAAATAATCAAGTACAAGTAATTACCGTCTCCACAAATTTATCAACTCAAGATGTAGAACAGTTTATTACCTATCCCGTTGAGCTTGAGATGGCAAACCTTCCAGGTGTAATTGAAATAAGGTCCATTTCTAAATTTGGCCTTTCTGTTGTTACCATTGTTTTTGAAGAAAATCTGGGCACATATTTACCACGTCAGTTAATTGCAGAAAAAATAAAAGCTGCTGCTGCTAATATTCCGGAAGAATTTGGAACTCCAGAAATGGGTCCAATAACAACTGGTTTAGGAGAAATTTATCAGTATATATTAGATGTAAAGCCTGGTTATGAAAGTAGATATACCCCAATGGAATTGAGAACTATTCAAGACTGGATTGCAAAACGTCAATTATCTGGAATTCCGGGAGTAGTAGAAGTAAACACCTGGGGAGGTTTTTTAAAACAATATGAAATTGCTATAAGTCCTGAGCAACTTAAAAGTTCAAACATTACATTAATTGAGGTTTTTGATGCTATTAATAAGAATAACAGTATTGCTGGTGGTTCCTATATCGAAAAGCGGGAAATGAGTTATTTTATTCGTGGTGATGGCATGGTTAAATCAATAAAGGATATTGAATCAATTGTTGTTAAAAATGATAATCACACACCTTTGTTAATTCGTGATATTGCAGAAGTTCGGATGGGTAGTGCCAATCGTTACGGAGCCATTACAGCAAATGGCGAAGGTGAAAAAGTGATGGGGCAAATTATGATGCTCAAAAACGCAAACTCTAAAGAAGTAATTAATGCCGTAAAAGAACGTGTTGATGAAGTGCAAAAAAGTCTTCCTGAAGGAGTTTATATTAACCC
>DAOUTQ010000195.1 GCA_030668615.1 Bacteroidales bacterium
TTGAAGAGGAAATAGGAGAACAAGATAGACTTATATATACCTTGCAAGGCTTGGGTAGTGTTTTAATTAAAGAGGAAAATTATAATGAAGGATTAACATATTTACTAAGAGCCAATAGCATGGCGCAAGATCAGGGAAATCTTTTAAAGTGGAAAAATACAGCAGAAAGCTTAAAATGGGCTTATGGAAAGATTGGAGATTATAAGAATAGTTTATATTATGAGGAAATATATCAACATGTTAGTGATAGTCTATTAGGATTAGAAAAAATAAAGCAAATAGCAGAACTTGAACAAAAATATGAAGCTGAAAAACGAGAACAACAGATTGCTTTTTTAGAAAAAGAACAGGAAGTTCAAAAACTTAATCTATCAAAGAAAACAATTGAGGCTAATCAAAAAAGTTTTCAAAGAAACGTATTAATTGTATTTGTTTTATTAGCAATTTTTTTCGTAATATTTCTTACCCGGAAAAATAAGAAGATTATTAATCAGAGAGCTAAAATTGTAGATCAAAATGAAAAATTGTTAGTGTCAAATAAAACTAAAGATAAATTATTTCAAATAATAGCTCATGATCTAAGAAGTCCGTTAGCATCGATTGATAGTTTGACACAATTAATACCATATTGGGTTGAAGAACAGGATTATGAATCCTTAAAAAAATTATCGAAGACAATGGAGGTTTCAGTTACTAATATTTTAACCTTAATAGACGATCTTTTAAATTGGGCTTTAAGTCAGCAGGGAAGTTTTCCATATAAACCAGAGAATTTTAAAATTATCGAAACAATACAAGATGCAATTAGTTTATATATTCCAATAGCTCAAATAAAAAATATTGACTTACAAGTTAGTTCGTCAAAAGATTCAATTGTCTTTGCTGATAAAAATATGTTTTTAACGATTATCAGAAATTTATTGAATAATGCTATAAAGTTTACCCCGGAAAAGGGTAAAATAAGTATTGGAGTGGATTTTAATCAGCAATTTGCAAAAGTATGGATTACAGATTCAGGAATTGGGATTTCTTTTGATAAGAAGGAAGGGGTTTTTGAACTTGCAAATGGCCACACTAAAGGAACAAAAGGAGAAACAGGTAAAGGTTTAGGTCTTTTCTTTTGTAAAGAGTTTGTACACATTAATAATGGCGATATTTATATTGAAAGTGAAGAAGGAAAAGGAACAACAATTACATTCACCCTGCCTTTATATAAACTGGAAGAAAATTAATTTTTTAAATTTCATTAATAACTGCTTGAATTTACAAGCAGTTATTTTTTTGATTAATTTCTGGATTTACTTTACACTGGCTCTTCTATTTTATATCTTTATAAGACAATAATAAAATAATACATATATATTATGGCTAAACGCGATAAGGCAATAAAAGATATTGTCGATCTTGATAAACTCGAAGAGGTAATTAAAAAATGTAAAATTTGTCGCGTAGGAATGGTCGATGGAGACGATCCATACGTTTTAGCAATGAATTTTGGATACGAGGATCAAACAGTTTGGTTACATTGTGCTAAAGAAGGTAAGAAAGTAGATATACTTAAGCGAAACAATAAAGTATGTCTGGAGTTTGATACAGATCATAAATTATTTTCACGACACGAACATGTTGCATGTTCATGGAGGTATGCATACAGAAGTGTTCTTATTCACGGACATGCAATTCTTATTGATGACTATGATGAGAAAATAAAAGCACTTAATGTTTTTATGAAAAATTATTCTGAACGTGAATTTGAATACTCAAAACCATCAGTGGATAATATATTAATCATAAAAATTCCTGTGGAATCAATAACCGGAAGATCATTTGAATATTAGAATTAATAAAATGAGAAAAATAATAAATCCATACAATCATCTTAAAGATTACAATTGCTTTGGTTGTTCGTCGAAAAACACATTGGGCTTACAAATGGAATTCTATGAAGATGGTGATTATATTGTTAGTAAATGGAAACCAAAAAGTCATTTAGCGGGATACGGAAATATTTTACACGGTGGTATACAATCAACTATTTTAGATGAAATAGCAAGCTGGGTTGTATATACGAAAGTTCAAACAGCAGGAGTTACTGCAACATTAAATGTAAAATATAAAAACACTGTTTTTACGGATAAGGGAGAATTAACAGTTCGGGCTAAATTAATTAATCAGGACAGAAAATTTGCTTTAATACAAGCAGAAATATTGAATTCTGAGGGTGTAATTTGTTCAGGTGCTGAAGTGAAATATTTCATTTTTCCACAAGAAATGGCAAAACAAAGATTTCACTATCCTGGTGTGGATGCTTTTTTTGAATAGTAGTAAGTACAAGTTTTAAATTACATATTGGAATTCTTTTTAGGATTCCTTTTTTTATTGGAATAAGAAAACTTCGATGTACATTTGAGGCCTTATAAAGTAGTGTTTTTATGCAAAAAAGAATCCTGTTAATATTGCTTGTAATTATTTCATTTAATGGTTTATCACAGGATAATTTTTCAGCCAAATTTTTTGGTTTTAGTTTTCATCCCGATGGTGATTTGAATGCTGATAACATGCCAACCAAATTAGACAAAAATGGTGTTGTGGTTATAAACCTGGGAATGATTTTTGGATACGAATCGTTTTTTCATAAGGATAGACTTTCTTATAAAATTGGAACAGCATTTTATTCCGATTGTGGAGGTCTTTTTTCTGGCTTATTTCATGTTGGACTAAGAGGAGTTATATTGCAAAGAAAGAAATTCTCAATTAGCGGAGGATTAGGACCAACATTTATTTACAGACGAAGTTGGTACTCAAAATTCGACGAATATGTTAACTCAGGTTTTTATAATGGTAACGAAACAGATTTCTGGCAATATAAATTTCTGTGGTACGGTGGTGAGTTTGAATTTAATTATAAGCTGAATAATTCACTGGATTTTTCCACAACTTTTATTCCGGGTTACCCAAAACTCCTCGAGCTTTCTTTTGGGGTAAGGTATCGATTTAAGGCTAATTCAAAACCTGATTATAAAAAGTCTAAGTAGCGATCAAGAGCGTCAGTAAATCCACTATCTTGATTGCTTTTACAGATAGGGAATCTTTCCTTTAAGTCTGCAGGTGAATTATTTACAACGAATTTTCTTGCTGTATATTCAAGCATATCAATATCGTTATAATCATTTCCTACACTAATTGTATTTTTCGGGTTAACCTGAAGTTTTTTACATAACCAGTCAATTCCATACGCTTTTGAAACTGTTTTAGGAAAAATTTCCATCCAAATTGAATCTCCATCTAAAGGAGAGGTGGTTCTAATAATTTTAATATCATTAAATTTTTGTTGGATATTTTCAAAAAGATCAATATTATTTGGAAATACTGCTATAATCTGACAGGCGTGATCATATTTTTCAGTCTTAGGATTTAGCTCAAAAGCAAAATCTTTATAAACTTTAATTCTGCGCTCAAAATCCGGGTTATGGTTTTCCGATCTATGAAATACAAACCTGTGATTTTCAGGAATCATTTCGTGAATCATAAAATCAACCCGATGTTCAATAAGTATTTTTGAGATTTGCTCTACTTCAAAATCAGGTAAAAATTGCGAATGCATTAATGTTTGTTTTTTCCAATTGTAAACGCCTGCACCTGATGAGAAAATCAGATAATCAATTGGGAAGTTATCTTTTAATACTTTTTTCAGAGAAAAAAAATTCCGACCTGTAGCAATTACTCTGACAATATCTTTTTCGCCAAGCCAGAACAATGATTTCATATCATCCAAACTTACTTCTCTATTATTGTTTAAAAGAGTTCCGTCAAGATCAGTAATTACCATTTTTATATTCTGGTCAGTCATCTTTAATTTCTCATTTTAAAAATCTATGGCTATTGTATTAAAAAATGTTTTTGCATCGGGTCTATATGTCATTAACGAATCAAATTTCCATTGCCAGTTCTTGGAAAAATTACCTTCTGGCAAATCAAGATGTAATAAAGGATTAATACCAACCAAATTATTTTCACTATCGTATATTTCTTCTTCAAAATCAGTTATTAGGCACGATCTTTCTTTAGGGAGCATATTTATATGCGATAATTGAATTTGCTTTTCTATTATTTTAAGTTCTTGATCAGAATAATGATTATACTTTTTTAGGTAATCAACGAGAATGATATGTAATTGGCACAAGATATTTAATGAGATTATAAAATCAGTATTTTCTGGAATTTTATATTTGAACGAGCCAATTGTTGAGATAAGAATTTTTTGTTTTCTATTCTTATAAAAGAAATCAATTAATCCTCCAGTTATATCATCAATTTGAAAAGTAATATTTGAGAATTTTTTTGCTTTTCGTTGTATTTGTTTTGGGTGATAAATGTCGATTAAAACAACTTCTTTAAAATTTTCGCTTAATTCTTTTAAAGGTAAATCAAGTAACCAACCGCTTCCTAATACTACAACTTTATTCTTATTTTTTGTTTTTGATGATTTTAGAATAAAATCTTTAATTTCATTAAGATGGATATCCCAGTTTTGCTTTTCTCTGATATATCGCCGCATAATACCCGCCTGATCAGAAATAAATTGCATTTTTTGCAGTTTAATTCTTTCAGATACTTTTCTTTTTAGCGAATTCAGATTCATAAATAAACAAGTAAGTAAAATGGATGTTATAATCAGGTGTAATTTATAAAATATTACTTTTGTTACCTGAAAACTTTTTATCTAAATCTAAAGTAAATGAAGAATCCTTTTTTTAATGAGCTAAATCAAACAATTGATTTCAAAAATATTGTCGCTAAGCATGTGAAAGATGCAACTACAAAATCTATAAAAGATACTAAAGAAAGTTTAAATAAAATTTTTGAAGTAGATCCAAAAGAAAGAAGCTTTGAAAATACAATGCGAGCTTCGGATGATTTATATAATGAATTGATGAAAGTAAATGAAAGTATTTCATTACTCGCTTATGTTCATCCTAATGATGAGATACGGAATGAATGTTTAACAAGTACATCTGAGTTTGGTAAATTCTTTAACGAGATTGCTTTAAGTGAAGAATTATATAAGGCTGTTAAGAATTACTCAAAATCTGAAGAAGCTTTAAAATTGGAAGGAGCAGAAAAGAAATATTTGAAAGAAACGGTTGAAGAATTTGAGCGAAACGGATTTTCATTACCAAAAGAAAAAAGAGATCAATTAAA
>DAOUTQ010000095.1 GCA_030668615.1 Bacteroidales bacterium
TAAAACTCCGGCATATCTTAACAGCATACCCCACTTAACTGCTTGATATATTTTTGCCTTTTTTAAATCAAACATCAAAATAAAAGACTAATTCCAAATATTAATCCAAAAATTAATACTGCAATTAAAACCATTATAAAAGTATACACGGCAATTGTAAAAATCAGAATTAATTTTCCTTTAATAAGATCATTCCTGTCTAAACCATCAATAACATTCTGGCGAAAAGTTTTAAAAGAAAACTCATTCCCTACCAAGGTAATTAATACAATTGTTAGAAAAATATTAAACCAGCTGGCAACCCATGGAAAGAATTCCCAAATATTTGGAAATTGGTATAATCCTTTAACAGAAAAACCTGGTATGCTAAAATGAATTCTGGAAACTACAAGTATTACTAAAAAGAATAATAGAAAATGGATTATCATTAATGTCTTAAATGGAGGATATGATAATGCTTTTATTTTTTCGAGATTAAATAATTTTTTCATCTTTATTTTAGTTTATTCAATATTACAAACCTATTTAACTAACTGAAGGAATTGATCTTCGAGGCTTTGCTTTCTGACCTGGATTTTAGTTAAAGTAAATCCTTTTTCAAAGCAGAATTTATTTAAATCACCTGAATTCAAATCGGTGTTTAACACAACTGCTACATCATCGTCTGAAGAGTAAACTTCTTTAGCTAAATCCGATTCTTTTAGTGATTTAATAAGATCCTCAGGCTTTTGTGTTTGTATGTAAACGGTTTCTTCTGCCGACAACAATTCTCCAACTCTTCCGTTTGCAATCAAATCTCCTGATTTTAAAATCGCAACATGCGAGCAAACCTTCTCAACTTCATCTAAAATATGACTGGCAATAATAATTGTTTTTCCAGCATCTGCCTGTGAAAGGATTATATTTCTAACTTCGGCAAAACCCTCAGGATCAAGCCCGTTTGTCGGCTCATCTAAAACCAAAACTTCTGGATTTCCAATTAAAACAGATGCCAACGACATTCGTTGTTTCATACCAAGCGATAGATGTCCAAAATTTGTATGCTTACGTTTCAAAAGATTTGCAATACCCAAAGCATTATTAATATCCTTTTCATCAGCATCTTTTATTTTCGCAACTATCTTTAGATTTTCCCATAATGTTAAGTATGGATAAAAATTAGGAGTTTCAATCAATGCCCCAATTCTTCTTCTTGACAACTTACTAAATGGTTGTTCAAACCATTCGTAACTTCCTCCGTTTGCATTTAAGATTCCCATTATTACGGCAAGAGTTGTAGTTTTACCACTCCCATTTGGTCCAAGCAAACCATATACTTCACCCTTTTTTACTTCGAATGATACATCCTCGATAGCTCTTATATTTCCGTAATTCTTACTTAAATTATTAATTTGTAATACTTTTTCCACAGTTTATGTTTTTTATAGTTAAAAAATAAGGGAAATAAATATTCCCTTATAAATTTATTTTAAAGACGAATGAGTTTGTAATTAGTTACCCAATTCAGAGAAAAATTTGATTCGCATTAATCTAATCTCTTCCTCTGAATATTCTTCCTCTCCTAATTCTTCTAATGCAGCATCAATAGATTCCGTTTCAGCCTCTTCTCTAAAGTATTCATAAATATCTTCTTGCTTATCTTCATCTATTGTTTCATTTATATAATAATCGATATTTATTTTTGTTCCAGATTGAACAATTGATTCTATTTCATCAAGCAATTGCTTCATATCAAGACCTTTTGCACTTGCTATATCCGCTAAGGACATTTGCCTGTCAATACTCTGAATAATATAAACTTTCATTCCCGATTTATTCACCACCGATTTAACAACCATATCCATTGGGCGAATAATTTCTTTTTCTTCAACGTATGTTTGAATTAGCTCAATAAATTTCCCTCCATATTTCTTGGCCTTACCAGCTCCAACACCAACAATTTGTTGCATCTCATCTATAGTAATCGGATATTGAATAGCCATATCCTCAATTGAAGGATCCTGGAATATTACAAATGGAGGGAGATTTAAATCTTTTGCTACTTTTTTCCTCAGATCTTTTAAAATGTTAAATAGTTCCGTATCAGTTGCTGCAGTTCTTCCTTCTCCAGATCTTGCATCTGAATCATCATCCTGTGATTCATAATCATGATCTTTTGTAAGAGTAAATGAAGTAGGATTTTTCAAATATTCCCTACCAGCTTTATTCACACTCATTAAACCGTAATTTTCTATATCCTTATCAATAAAACCTGCAATAAGAGCTTGTCTTAATACAGCGTTCCAATATTTAGGATCTTCTTTTGAGCCATCTCCAAATAATTCCAGCTCATGATGTTTATACGATTTTATCGCTGTATTTTTTAGACCCGACAATACATTTGCAACATGTTCTGATTTAAACTTTTCCTTTACAGCAATGATTGCTTCCAAAGCTAATACAACATCGTCTTTTCCTTCAAATTGTTCTTTTGGATGATTGCAATTATCACAATTTTCACAATTTTCAGTATGATATTCCTCTCCAAAATAATGTAATAGGATTTTTCTACGACAAACAGCGCTTTCAGTATAAGCAACAGTCTCTAACAATAACTGCTTGCCAATTTCTTGTTCTGCCAGAGGTTTCCCCTGCATAAATTTCTCAAGCTTCTGGATATCTTTATAACTATAAAAAGAAATACATTTCCCCTCGCCACCATCACGTCCTGCACGACCTGTTTCCTGATAATATCCTTCCAAACTCTTAGGAATATCATAATGAATAACAAAACGTACATCAGGTTTGTCAATTCCCATTCCAAAAGCAATTGTAGCAACAATTACATCAACGTCTTCCATTAGAAACTTATCCTGATTTCCGCTTCTGGTTGCTGCATCCATTCCAGCATGATATGGTAAAACTTTTATTCCATTAACATGCAAAATTTCGGCAAGTTCTTCTACTTTTTTACGACTTAAGCAGTAAATAATACCAGATTTACCTGAATTATTCTTAATAAACTTAATAATCTCTTTTGCTGCATCAATCTTAGGTCTAACCTCATAATAAAGGTTTTCACGATTAAACGAAGATTTAAAAACATTAGCCTTTATCATATCAAGATTCTTCTGAATATCACTTTGAACCTTGGGTGTTGCAGTTGCCGTTAATGCAATTAGTGGTGCAACACCAATTTTATTTATTATTGGACGAATTCTTCTGTATTCAGGACGGAAATCGTGTCCCCATTCTGAAATACAATGCGCCTCATCAACAGCATAAAATGAAATTTTAGCTTGCTTTAAAAAGACAATATTTTCTTCTTTGGTTAAAGATTCAGGTGCAACATAGAGAAGTTTCGTTTTTCCGTCTAACACATCCTGCTTCACTTTTTGCATTTGGGTCTTGGTTAAAGATGAATTAAGGAAATGTGCTATTCCTTCTTCCGTGCTAAAACCCCGCATCGAATCAACCTGATTTTTCATTAATGCAATTAAGGGAGAAATTACAATTGCAGTCCCGTCCATTATTAAAGATGGTAACTGATAGCATAAAGATTTCCCTCCTCCTGTTGGCATTAATACAAACGAATCATTCCCATCCAAAACGTTTCTAATAACAACTTCTTGATTGCCTTTAAATGCACTAAATCCAAAATGTTTTTTTAGGGAATCCTTTAATGAAATATCTGCTCCTACACTCATGCCTGTCTGTAAATTATAATATAATACGTTTTAGATCAACTATTAAAAATTCAAGTTTTTCTTTTCAAAAAACCTTTTTATTTATTTTCAAAACATGTTTTATATAAAACCAATGCGGTTTATCTTAAAAATAAATACATTTGTACATAAATTTACAATAATTTTTTAAAACTAATTATATCATATCTGACATTTTTATTCACTTTTTGATTAAAGTCAGTATTTTAAATATTTACATATGGATATTATCGCATTAGCAAAAAATACAATACTACAAGAATCTGAATCTATCAAGAAATTGGCTGACTATATTGATTCTGATTTTGAGAAAGTTGTAAAAACTATTTTTGAAAGCAAAGGACGCATAATTGTTACTGGAATTGGCAAGAGTGCTAATATTTCTCAAAAAATAGTTGCTACATTTAATTCAACCGGAACTCCAGCAATTTTTATGCATGCTGCGGATGCTATACATGGTGATCTTGGGATTGTTCAGGAAGATGATGTTGTTATTTGCATTTCGAAAAGTGGCAATACTCCTGAAATTAAAGTACTTGTTCCTCTAATTAAAAGCCGAGGCAATAAAATAATTGGGATAGTTTCATCTACGGATTCTTATCTCGGAATAAACTCTGATTTTGTTTTAAAATCTACAGTTGACAAAGAAGCCTGTCCGAATAACCTGGCTCCAACAAACAGCACTACAGCGCAGCTTGTTATAGGCGATGCTCTTGCAGTTTGTTTATTGGAGTATCGTGGGTTTTCAAGCGAAGATTTTGCTAAATTTCATCCTGGAGGTGCTTTAGGTAAAAAGCTTTATATGCGTGTAAGCGATTTATATAAAAACAATGAGTCACCTAAAGTTTCTGAGAATGAGAATGTAAAGAATGTAATTATAGAAATAAGCTCCAAACGTTTAGGAGCAACTGTCGTTCTAAACAAATCAGAAAAAATATCAGGCATAATCACTGATGGTGATATAAGGCGAATGTTGCAGAAACATGATTCTTTTGAGAATTTAAATGCTAAAGATATCATGTCGTTGAATCCAAAAACAGTTGACAGAGATGAATTGGCAATTAACGCATTCCAAATAATGGAAAGCAACAATATTACTCAGTTGGTTGTTGTTAAAAAAGAAAAATATGTTGGAATGATACATTTACATGATATTTTAAAAGAAGGGATTGTTTAACAAGATGTCATCGGAAGGAAATAGCATGACGTTTTTAGAACATCTCGAAGAATTGAGATGGCATTTGATAAGGGCGTTTTCTGCAATAATTTTAATATCTATTGCGGCTTTTATTTTTCACGAAATTGTTTTCGATAAAATTATTCTTGCTCCTAAAAATCCCGATTTCTTTACAAATAAACTTTTGTGTCTTCTTGGGCAAAAAGTTAGCATTCCAAAACTTTGTATAAATACCGAATCATTTCAGCTAATAAGTATCAAAATGGCTGGACAATTTACAATGCATATTACTACTTCTATTTTTGCAGGAATAATTATTGGATTTCCATATCTTTTCTGGGAATTTTGGCGTTTTATTAAACCTGCGCTTTATGAAAAGGAAGCAAAACATTCAAAAGGTGCTGTTCTATTTAGTTCATTGCTATTTATGTTAGGTGTACTATTTGGTTACTTTGTAATTGCTCCTTTATCAATTCATTTTTTAGGATCTTATAATGTTAGCGATCAAGTTATAAATCAGATTAATTTGAAATCTTATATTGGAACAATAACATCTGTAACACTTGCTGCAGGAGTAACTTTTGAATTGCCTGTTTTAATTTATTTTTTAAGCAAAGCTGGTCTTGTAACACCAGAGTTTCTTAAAAAATATCGACGTCATTCTATCATAGTTATTTTAATATTAGCCGCTACAATTACGCCTCCCGATATTTTCAGTTTAATTTTGGTTACTTTCCCACTTCTAATTCTTTATGAAGCCGGTATAATAATTTCCAAAAAAATCGTTAATAGAACAAACAAAGAAAAAATTAAGGCTTAAATTTATTTTGATAGAATTTGAATCAATGAAAAAAAAATTACTCTTCTGGATTATTATATTTCCTTTTTTAATAATTCAATCAAATCAGCTTTTTGCTCAAGTAACTAAAGTAAGGGGCAAAATTCTTGATGCTGAAAATGGAGAGCCTTTGCCTTTCGTAAATGTAACTTTTAAAAATTCTTCCATTGGTACAATAACAAATACTGATGGTGAATATTTTCTCGAAACAAGAAATTATTATGATTCAATTATCGTTTCTTTTGTTGGTTATAAAAAACAATCGCAAATTGTTCATAAGAATCGATTTCAGGAAATAAATTTTTCATTAGAACCAAATGTTTTTGCTTTAGATGAAATTGTTGTTAAACCAACTGAAAATCCTGCCCATCCTATTCTTCGTAACATTATAGCTAACAAAAAGAAACACAACCCTCGAAAGTTTGAATCATATAATTATAAATTATATAATAAAGTTGAAATTGATATAAACAATGTTGATGATAAATTGAGGGAAAGTAAATTGTTAAAAAACTTTCAGTTTATTTTCGATTATGTTGACACCTCTGCCATCACAGGAAAATCATATCTGCCTATTTTTATTACCGAATCATTTTCTGATTACTATTTTAATCGTAATCCTAAAACAGAACGTGAAATCATAAATGCCACAAAAATATCAGGAATAGAAAATGCCAGCATATCTCAGTTTACAGGCAAAATGTATCAAAACATTAATATTTATGAAAACTTTGAAACCGTTTTTGAGCCTGGCTTTGTTAGTCCAATAGCCGATTTCGGATTAACTTATTATAAATATTATCTAATTGATAGCGCTTATATTGGTGATAAATGGTGTTATCAAATCTCATTTATTCCAAAAAGAAAACAAGAAAGAACTTTTCGGGGAGATTTTTGGGTAAACGATACAACCTTTGCCATTGTAAAAATTCAAATGCGAATGGCTAAGAATGTAAATATTAATTACATAAACGATTTCGTTGCTGAGTATGAATTTGAACCGGTACAAGACAGTCTGTGGTTTTTAAAAAAGGAAAAATTGTTTTTCGATTTCAATCTTACCGATAAAACTCTTGGATTCTTTGGCAAGAAAACTACGAATTACATGAATATCATGCTAAATGCTGAAATGCCTGAAGAGGTAACGAAAATTAATGATAATGTAATTGTAAAGGAAAATGCAATAATAAATAACGAAGATTACTGGGAAGAGCGTCGTCCAATAAAGCTTACACCAAAAGAAAAAGACATTTACAATATGGTTGATTCAATTCAGCAAGTTCCTATTTATACTACTTATGAAAAACTTGTTGGGATGTTCGCCATGTACCATTACGAAGTTGGTTTATTTGAAATCGGGCCATATTATAAGATGTTTAGCTTTAATGAAATTGAAGGTAATCGATTTCGGTTTGGAGGACGAACAAGTAATAATTTTAGTACCAAGTTGATGATAAATGCACATGCTGCATATGGAGAAAAAGATAATCGCTTTAAATACGGAACAGGATTCATTTACATGTTCAACAAGAATCCAAGAACATCCTTAGAAGTACAATATAAACATGACATTCAGCAACTTGGACAAAGTCCAAATGCCCTTACTGAAGATAATATTTTCACTTCAATTTTACGAAGAAATCCAAACTACAAACTTACAATGGTAAATGATTTTAGAACTACACTTGAAAAAGAATGGTTCCAAGGATTCTCTAATTCATTAACATTTAATTACAAAAGTATTGAACCTACACAATATATACCATTTCAAAAAACTTCAATAACCGATACTATATTTTATAATGATATTACTACATCTGAAGTTACATTCAATTTAAGATTTGCTAAAAATGAAAAATTCATACGAGGAGAATTTGAAAGAACCAGCTTAGGTACTGACAAACCTGTTTTAAACTTGTATCTAACAGCCGGATTAAAGAACGTATTCGAAAGTCAATATGAATATTATAAGATTAATTTAAGCTTAGCACATAAAGTCCCAATAAGTCCATTTGGATATTTTAAATACATTATTGATGCAGGACAGGTGTTTGGAACAGTTCCTTATCCTTTGTTAAAGCTGCATGAAGGAAACGAAACGTATGCATTTGACCGCTACGCATTTAACATGATGAATTATTATGAATTTGCCAGTGATCGTTATGTTAGCTTGTATGCAGAACATCATTTTCAGGGTTTTTTCCTGAATAAAATTCCATTAATGCGGAAATTAAAATGGCGTGAGGTTGTTTCTGCTAAAGGATTAATCGGAGATTTAAGTAACAAACACGAAACTATTATGGACTTTCCTGAAGGCCTTTATCAAGTAAATGATCCATATCTGGAAGCAAGTGTCGGAATAGAAAATATTTTTAAAATTTTTAGAGTAGATGCCATGTGGCGATTATCCTATTTAGATCATGATAATATTGAGAAATTTGGATTGCGAGTATTAGTTCAGTTTGTTTTCTAATCAACTCTAAGTCTTCTTCTCATTAATAAAGTTTTTAAATAAAATTATACCTTTGCATAAAATAAATAACAATGAGTCAGGATAAAAAGATAAAACTACGCACAGATACATTAGTAAAAAAATATCGTTCAAGAACGGTTGTAAAAGGAGTGTCTGTTGAAGTTGAGCAAGGTGAGATTGTTGGTTTACTTGGTCCAAATGGTGCAGGAAAAACCACTACATTTTATATGATTGTTGGATTAATTACTCCAAACGAAGGTAAAATCTATCTTGACGATGTTGATATAACTAAAGAACCTGTTTACAAAAGAGCACAAAAAGGGATTGGTTATCTGGCTCAGGAAGCTTCAGTATTTAGAAAACTAAGTGTTGAAGATAATATTAAGGCTGTTCTTGAAATGTCTAAGATGTCAAAAGAAGAGCAACGCGAAAGGCTTGAAACTTTAATTAATGAATTCGGATTACAAAAGATTAGAAAAAGCCTTGGGATTCAACTTTCCGGAGGTGAGCGCCGAAGAACTGAAATTGCCCGCGCTTTAGCTATAAAACCCAAATTTATTTTACTCGATGAACCTTTTGCAGGTGTTGACCCTATTGCTGTAGAAGATATTCAGGAAATTGTAGGAAAACTTAAAGAAAAAAATATTGGGATCTTAATTACTGACCATAATGTTCATGAGACATTAACCATTACAGATCGTGCATATTTACTTTTTGAAGGTTCAATTTTGAAAGCAGGAAATGCAAAAGAACTTACCGAAGACGAACAAGTACGACGTGTATATCTTGGTAAAAACTTTGATTTACGAACAATCGGTATTAACGACGATTAACCAATTCCAATGCAAAACCTGACAATTATGTCAGACATTTCAAATAACAAAACGGAATTCACTTTAAGTACAGGAAGAGTAAATCTCTATTCACTCTTAATGATAATTCCTGTTACAGCAATATTTCTTATTCCATATATATTAATTTGGGATTACAATTCTTTTGAAATAGGCAGAAAAGAATTTATGAAGCTCTTTTTCTATTTATTAGTACTTGGAATAATTCTCCATGAACTATTGCATGGAATTACCTGGGCGTTTTTCACAAAAAAAGGTTTTGAATCAATCAAATTTGGGATAAATGGAATAACTCCGTACTGCCATTGCAAAGAATCATTAAAAGTTAAACACTACCGACTTGGTGGGGCAATGCCTTTAATTATTATGGGAATTATTCCTGCCCTTGCAGGAATAATTTTGGGAAATGGTCTTTATTTATCATTTGGTATTTTCTTTTCCTGGGCAGCTTGTGGAGATATCATTTCTATTTTTATGCTTAGAAAATTTAGTAGTAATACATTGGTTTCAGATCATCCTGACAAAATGGGCTTCTATATTGAAGAAATTAATCCTTAAGTCGATAAGACATCACTCTGTTATCATAAAAAGTAGGAACGAAAATAATTTTTTTCTCATAGTCAAATCCAAAATCAGCAGCATTAATTTTTAAAGGTGTTGTGTCCAGCAGCTTTTCTGTTTCTTCTCCTAAACCTGCTAAATATAAATTCCCGCTCCAATCTGAATAAATTAATTTACTATTTTCAAAACAAATTAATCCGTCGATTCTTCCAGTATTTAATATATAATCTGTTTGAACCTTATTTATCAAATTAGCTTTTACAATTTTATCTTTCGTTCCGATAAGCAGAAACTCATTCATAATACATAAGCCATTGGGATTATTTAAATTCTCCGAACTTATCCATACTTTTACAACTCCATTAAATAGTTTGTAAATGACATTTGTTTGCATATCAGAAATATAAATACTCCCAGTTCGATCAATTACGATATCATTTAAAAATTTTGCATTAGGAACATTATAAAACCTAATAAGTTTTCCCGATTGAATATCAATTTCTGCAATACGATCAATATCGGTTACAAAAAGTCTTTCTTTATAAACTCCCATTCCTTTTGGAGCATGTAAACCTTTTACCCATTCTAATTTAATAATATTTCCATCAGGAGATAATTTAGAAATAAAACCATTATTGTCTTTCTCTATTGGATTTCCATTAATATTAGATACAAAAATTGCTTTTTGCTTTTTGCAATAATATACCGATTCCGGAGTCTTAAATTCAGACGAAGTTTTCCATAAGGCTTCAATTTTTGAACTCAGATAAACTTTTGCGTTTTGAGCATTTAAAGAATGCACCAAAAGCAGAAACAATCCAGTTAAAATATAAAAAGATTTTCTCATTATAAATCCGTAAGAAACATCAATCAAGTTATTGAAAATATTATCAAAATTCAATCTAAATTAGCCTCCTAAAAGCTTATTAACCTTTTTATTATTAAAAATTAAATGTCCCTAATATTTTTATTTAAATTATTCTTGTAATATAAAAATTTGTAATATATTTGCACTCTCTTTTGCGGATGTGTCGTAATTGGTAGCCGAGCTAGACTTAGGATCTAGTGCCGAAAGGCGTGGGGGTTCGAGTCCCTTCATCCGCACAACAAAACAAGCCGCTTAAACTATCGAACGAAATCGGTGGTTTGGCGGTTTTTAAAATTTGTAAATTCTCAAACATAAAATATAATGAACATAATTAAAGAGAACATTAATGATTTAACAGCTATTCTTAAAGTAAATATTACTGAAAAAGATTATGCTGAAAAAGTGGAATCTGCACTAAACGATTACCGTAAAAAAGCCCGTATTGATGGTTTCCGTCCAGGAAAAGTGCCTACTGGTTTAATAAAAAAAATGTACGGTAAAGGAATTCTTGTTGAAGAAGTAAATAAACTTATTTCTGAATCTCTTACCAATTATATACGCGATGAGAAATTAAATCTTTTAGGTGAGCCCTTGCCAGCAGAAAACCAAAAAACTGCAGATTTTGATAATGAAACTGAATTTGAGTTTGCATTTGATGTAGCAATAGCACCAGAAGTAGAGGTAAAACTTTCTAAAAAAGATAAAGTTGCTTATTACGATATTAAGGTTGACGATAAACTTTTTGAATCATATTCTGATAATTATGCCAATAAGTTTGGCGAGTTTAAAGATGTTGAAGAAACAACAGACAAAGAAATGTTGTCAGGAAATTTTGTTCAGTTAGATGCTGAAGGCAAAATTCTTAAAGATGGAATTAAAGCTGACGATGTAAGAATAACAATCGAATACATTAAAGATGCAGATATTAAGAAAACATTTGTCGGTAAAAAAGTTGCCGATAAAATAATCTTTGATGTTAGAAAAGCATATCCAAGCGATTCTGAAATTGCTTCAATGCTAAGAATTGAAAAGGAAAAAGCTGAGAAAATTAATGGCGATTTCGAATTTGAAATTACTAAAGTACAGCGTTTTGCTAAAGCTGAAATTAATCAGGAATTATACGATAAAGCTTTCGGTAAAGATGTAGTTAAATCTGATGCAGAATTCAGAGTAAAGATTACTGAAGAAATTAAATCTAATTTTGTTCGTGAAACAGATTACAGATTTATGATTGATGCAAAACAAAAACTTGTTGAGAAATTAAATCCTACATTACCAACAGAATTTTTAAAACGATGGTTAACGGTTGTTAACGAAGGTAAATTTACTGCTGAACAGATTAACGAAGAATATCCAAAATTTGAAGATGACCTGAAATGGCAATTAATTAAAGACCAGATCATCAGAAATAATGAGATCAAAGTAGAAGAAAGTGAAGTTATGGATGCAGCTAAAGAAGTAACAGCTGCTCAGTTTGCTCAATATGGTTTAGCAAACTTACCTGACGAACAATTGGAACAATATGCTCAAGAAATTCTTAAGAAAGATAACGAACGTAGAAATCTTTACGAAAAGAAATTTGAAGATAAGGTAGTTGATTTCATAAAAGATTCTGTAAAACTTGACAAGAAAGAAGTTACAACTGAAGAGTTCCAGAAGCTTTGGGAAGACGAAAAGAAAAAAAATGAAAAGAAAAGTAAATAAGATAGCTTTACTTTAAACAAATAAAACAAAGTCGTGTTATATTAAAATAATGCGACTTTTTTATTTAATTATGGATGTAAATTCATTCAAAATTTAACTAACTTTATCTGCTATTAATCAAAATCTGATACAATTATGATTCCGCAAGACGAATTTAAAAAATATGCAACTAAGCATCACGGTATAAGCAGTTTGTCACTGGAGAAATATGCTTCAGTTTACAATAACTATATATCACCAACAATTATAGAAGAACGTCAGCTAAACATTGCCCAAATGGATGTTTTCTCCCGACTTATGATGGATAGAATACTCTTTTTAGGAGTGCCAATTGACGATTATGTTGCTAATATTATTCAAGCACAATTACTTTTCTTAGAATCAACAGATCCTTCAAAAGATATTCAAATATATATGAATACTCCTGGTGGTGGTGTTCATGCTGGATTAGGTATTTATGATACCATGCAATATATTAGTCCTGATATAGCAACTATTTGTACTGGCATGGCTGCTTCAATGGGAGCTGTTTTATTAGCTGCCGGAACTCCTGGCAAACGTACAGCTCTTACTCATTCAAGAGTAATGATTCACCAACCAATGGGTGGCGTTCAAGGTCAGGCTGCAGATATTGAAATTACTGCACGTGAGATTCAGAAGTTAAAGAAAGAATTATACGATATTTTAGCTAAACACTCTGATAATACATTTAAGAAAATTGAAAAAGATTCAGATCGTGATTACTGGATGACTGCCGAAGAAGCTAAAAATTATGGTATGATAGACGAAGTACTGCATAGAAACGGAACTAAAAAATAACGATACATTAATATCAAATTAAACCGCATTAATCAAAATGCGGTTTTTTTATTCTAATTAATGCCGTAAATTTGTTCCATAATTTAATTTTTCAGTATAATGGATAAGTGTTCGTTTTGTGGGAGAGAAAAAAAAGATACAAATCTTTTAATTGCAGGATTATCAGGACATATCTGTGATCGTTGTATTGAACAGGCTCACGATA
>DAOUTQ010000237.1 GCA_030668615.1 Bacteroidales bacterium
GCCTTTAAACTTTACGTTTCTGAGCTTGTCAAATGATAGTTGTTTTTATAAATTTAAAACACATATTTGCCAAATCGATAACTTTAAAAAATAAAAAATGTCAGATAAAGTAAGTGTATTTAAGAAATTCCCACGCACATTTTGGGTTGCTAACTCCATGGAGCTTTTTGAACGTTGGGGTTGGTACGGATTTTATAATTTATTGGCAAATTATTTAACAAAACCTCAAGAAATAGGTGCTCTTGGCTTATCAATGGCAGAGAAAGCAACTATTATGGGAGTTGGAACAATGATATTATATTTTCTTCCAGTTATAACAGGAACAATTGCTGATAGATACGGCTATAAAAAAATACTTTTTGCAGCATTTTTTGTTTACATAACAGCCTTTCTTGCGATGCCATATTGCAGAACATTTGAATCATTTTTGTTAATTTTTATCTATATAGCAATCGGAGGAGCTCTATTTAAACCTGTAATTACTGCTACCATTTCAAAAACAACAGACGATTCCACTTCTTCAATTGGTTTTGGTATATATTATATGATGGTTAATATAGGTGCACTTATAGGTCCAGTTGTTGCACTTCAATTCACAAAGGAATCATATCATAATATTTTCTTAATAAGTGCCATTGTAATGGCTATTAATATTCCGTTTGTCTTTTTTTATAAAGAGCCCAAAAGACGATCTTCAGATTTATCTTTTAGAAAATCACTCAAAATGATTTTTAAAAATATTGGTATTGCCTTAAGCGATTATAAATTTATTATTTTCTTAATTATCGTAGCAGGATTTTGGTCGATGTATTACCAATTATTTATTACACTTCCTTCTTTCATTGATCAATGGGTAGATACCAGATTAACATATAATTGGCTTAACAATGTTTTCCCTTGGATTATACAACATATAGGATCAGCAGAAGGAACAATAAAGGCCGAATATTTTATAATAGCAGATGCTTTCTTTATAATCATCTTCCAGATCTTAGTTTCCACAATTATTATGAAATGGAAACCGCTTACATCAATGACAACAGGCTTTTTAGTTTGCTCAATAGGAATGTCTATGACGCTATATACTGCAAATCCATTCTTTGTACTATTTTCATTATTTATTTTTGGTTTAGGAGAAATGGCGGGATCACCAAAAATTAGTGAATATATCGGTAAAATTGCTCCAAAAGATAAAGTTGCGCTCTATATGGGATGTTCATTTCTTCCTGTTGCTTTGGGAGGATTATTAGCGGGAATGATTGGAGGAATATATGGAAAAATATCAGACAAAGTAGTCCTACTAAGAAATGACCTTATTTTAAAAGGTCATAATATTCCTGAAATTAGTGAGAATTTTACTCAAACAGAACTTTATGCAAAAGCTCAAGAAGTTACGGGAATGTCTCAAATTGAAATAACACAATATTTGTGGGAAACATATAATCCTAATAAAATTTGGATCATAATTTTAAGTATTGGAGTTGGTGCTTCGTTTCTTTTATTTTTATATGATCGCTTCTTAATTCGGAAAGTAAAATAAGATCTAAATACAAATCCCACAGAAGTGGGGTTTTTTATTCCAACAAACAATCTTTTAACATTGTTTAACTCCAATAAATCTCTTAGCAGATTATTTTTTCATGATTTATGTAATATTTTCTGAAAACGCACTACTAATTAAATATTATATAAAATCACTAAAACTAAAATCAAAATGAAACGACTTACTTTTTTATTAGCCTTCTCAGCAGTTTGCTTATTTGCAAGTGCACAAACTGCAAAAGAAATTATTGATACTTATTTTGAAAATACTGGCGGGATTGAAGCCTGGAATAAAATTACAAGTTTACAAATGAACGCAAGTGTTAACTCTCAAATGGGAGAAATTCCTTTAACAATTTACAATGATAAAGACGGCTCCTCTTTTTTAAAAATATCATTGCAAGGAAACGAAATTATACAATTTGCTTTTGATGGTGAAACTGCTTGGGGAACAAACATGACTTCAATGACACCAGAAAAACTTGATGGCGAAAGAGCTGAAAACATGAAACGAGCTGTAAAAGAATTTCCTGATCCATTTTTAAACTATAAAGAAAAAGGATTTAGTATT
Source organism: Bacteroidales bacterium (assembly GCA_030668615.1). Classification (GTDB taxonomy): domain Bacteria; phylum Bacteroidota; class Bacteroidia; order Bacteroidales; family UBA12077; genus UBA12077. The sequence goes on from DAOUTQ010000237.1 coordinate 2,114, forward strand.
GAACTTTTAGAAAACGAAACAATTGAAGGAACTGAATGCTTTAAAATAAAGCTTACCAAACAAACTATGTTAGTTGAAGGTGAAGAAACAGAAAATGTATCATTCTATTATTTCGATACAGAAAACTATGTTCCAATTTTAACAGAAGCTGAAATAAAGCAAGGTCAAGGAAAAGGAATGGTCTCTCAAATGTTTTACAGCGATTACCAAGAAATAGACGGAATATATTTTCCTTTCTCTATGATCCAAGGTGCTAAAGGTTATCCTGGACAAAATATGACAATCAAATCGATTGACATTAATCCAGAGATTGACAAATCCATCTTGACCTTTCCTGAAGGATAGAAATTTAATCTGAATTAATTATGAAAGTATTAAATATCATCTTGTTGTTTATTGCTACTGCAATAGCTACACAAGCTTCAGGACAAGAACCTGTTAAGCTAACAGGCGACGAATTGTTTGGAACTATACGTGCCAGACATATTGGACCCGCTGTAATGAGCGGACGTATTACTGATTTAGAAGCAC
>DAOUTQ010000142.1 GCA_030668615.1 Bacteroidales bacterium
AAGAGCATTAATTAATGAGCCATCAGTAATTTTTGCAGATGAGCCTTCAGGAAACCTTGACTCAGAAAATAAAAAAGAACTTCATGACTTGTTCTTTTCACTACGCGATAAATATAATCCTTCAATTGTTATTGTAACTCATGATGAAAGTCTGGCAAATATGGCAGATAAAAAACTAACAATGAGAGATGGTTTATTTGTTTCCTGAAAATGATTACTCCTGAATTAACTGAAATAAAATATCTCTTAAACGAAAAAGCAGAGAAGTATAACCATTCAGATTTTATTGAATCTGATCCGATACAAATACCTCATTTATTTTCAGATAAAAACGATATAGAAATTTCTGCTTTTCTGGCATCAACAATTGCGTGGGGGCAAAGAGTTACTATAATAAAGAACATGCAAAGATTAATGTCTCTTATGGATAATGCTCCATATGAATTTGTTATGAATAGTTCAGAGCAGGATTTAAATAGATTAAGTTATTTTAAGCATCGTACTTTCAATGGTGAAGATTGTAAGTTCTTTATTAAATCATTAAAAAATATTTGTAAGAAACATAATGGCTTAGGTGATTTAGTTCAGAATATTTATATCGATCAAAAAGGCGTTTTTAACACTTTAACTCGTTTTAGGGAGGTGTTTTTTGAAATTGAACATCCTGCAAGAACCCAAAAACATTTTTCTAATGTTTTAAAAGGTACTTCGGCAAAACGATTAAATATGTTTTTACGTTGGATGGTTCGAAAGGATAATAATGGAGTAGATTTTGGTTTGTGGAGTAAAATTCCAATGTCTGAATTATTTTTACCTTTGGATGTACATACAGGAAATGTTGCTCGAAAGTTAGGCTTGCTCAAGCGCAAGCAAAATGATTGGAAAGCAGTTGAAGAAATTACAGGTGTTTTAAGAAATTTTGATCCTGATGATCCTGTTAAATATGATTTTGCATTATTTGGATTAGGTATTTTTGAAAAGTTTTAATTTATGCCAAACGATTATTTTAAATTTAAGCAGTTTACTATTTATCAGGATAAATGTGCAATGAAGGTTGGAACCGACGGAGTGCTTCTTGGATCGTGGGCAGATTGTGAAAATGCAAAATCAATTCTTGATATTGGAACCGGAACCGGATTAATTGCTTTAATGCTTGCTCAAAGATCAAATGCTTTTATTGATGCAGTAGAAATTGACAAAGAAGCATGTACACAGGCTAAAGAAAATGTTGCAAAATCTAAATGGAAGGATTCAATACAAATTTTGAATTTACCTTTTCAGGAATTTTGCAAATCTACAAATGCGAAATATGATTTAATTGTATCGAATCCACCTTATTTTCAAAATTCCCTTTTTGCTCCCGACAAGAAAAGAACTGACGCAAGGCATAATTCAAATCTCGAATTAGAAGAATTATTAGATGGGGCATTGGAATTATTAACTGATAATGGAGCTTTAAGCGTAATCCTTCCTTATCTTGAAGGAAATTTCTTTATTCTGAAAGCTTCTGAAAAGAATTTGTATTGCACTCGCCAAACCAAGGTCTTGCCAAAGCCAGGTCGAGAACCAAAGAGATTGCTTTTAGAGTTTATGAAAATAAAAAAACCGCTTGTTGAACAGGAAATAATTATCGAGCTCAACAAACGGCATGAATATTCTGATGCTTATAAAAATCTCACAAAAGATTTCTATTTAGCTTTTTAATCCAAATCTGTTTCTTCTTCTACGAAAACGATACCATAATCTTCTAATTCTTTTAGAACAGGCTCGTATACATCTTTCGTTGTAGGAACAATAACTCCAGTTTGCTTAATAACTCCTGTTAAGAAAAGTTTTGTTGCAATAGCAACAGGAATACCAACTGTTATCGACATTGCAGTATGAACCTGATCTTTGCCTTTAACAAAAAGAGAAGATGTTATTCGTTTGTTTTTGCCATTTAGTTTGTAATCAAACTGATGCTGCATAACAATCATATCCTTATCTTCAGCTCCTAAAGCCCATTTCTCTTCTAAGAGCTTTTGAAGAATCTGAGCAGGAGTAGCATTTGTTAATCCTATTTTAGTTTCTTCAAAAATACCTAACCACTGCAAGCGTTTCATTGATTCTGAATCCATCTTAATTCCTGTGTAATCGCATGTTTTTTGCTCAACAGTATCATTTAAATTATATGGAAGGAAACTATTTATAAATTCTCTGTATGTTAAGTTTTCAGAGTGCCCAATTGTATAAGTATCATCTGTTGCTCCAAGCTGAACAAAAACATCCCATGCATTACAATAACCAGGGCGACGTAAAGTCCCACGCAATAATGTTGGAATATCTTCAAGTCCATATGTTTCTCTATAGCTTAATGAATCTCTATTTGGATACATCTCGAATTCACCTGCATCCAAAATTGTCATTTTTTCAATTCTTTTAAATAATTGATTGTAAGGAACAAATTTGTATTTGCCATGATCAATATACTGAGCTACAGATTGACCAGCAACAACAACATTTCTCGGATTCCATGTGAATTTATAATTCCATGGATTAGTATCAAATTCAGGAGCAACTAATCCTCCTGTGCTTGATTTGAAAGAAAGCATTTCTCCGCCTTTTTCTTTTATCTCATCAATAACTTTCATTGCCGACATATGATCTATTCCAGGATCAACACCAATCTCATTTAAAAGAAGCAAGCCTTTTTCTTTTGCTTGTTCATCTAATTCTTTTACTTCCTTAGAAATATAGGAAGCAGTTATCATATGTTTTCCAAAATCAACACATTTTTCAGCAACCAAATGGTGGAAACGAGCTGGTAACATTGATATTACTACATCTGCATTTTCAATTTCATCACTACGCATTTGCTTATTAAATACATCAAATTCAATTGCTTCACCATTTTTGTGATTTTCAATTTTTTTCTTTGCTATATCCAAAGACATGTCTCCGACACGTACTTTCCAGCTATGCTCATCAGAATGATCTAACAAATATTTTATCAGACTTGATGACGATAAACCTGCTCCAAGAACTAATATTTTTTTCATAAGGGTGTTTCTTTTTTTAAATGTAAATACGGTGCGAATGTAAAATTATATTTGACAAAGAAAAATGGTTTTTGGCAGTTTTTGATATTTTTTTATAAGTATAATTCCAAAGGTATTATTCAGTTTATCAATACGCTGAGTTTAAATTGAAAAAGCTGTTGATAAAAGGCTTTGTAAATTATTGAAAAGTACACGATTAATCTTAATTTTGTTTGGATTAAAAACTTAAAAGCAAGATCAGTTGGCCGAAAAGAAAAAATATGCGGAAACTCCTTTGATGAAACAATATTATCAGATTAAGGCTAAACATCCTGATGCGATTTTAATGTTCCGGGTTGGTGATTTTTACGAGACATTTGGAGAAGATGCTATTAAAGCTGCAGGAATCCTTGGTATTACATTAACAAAAAGAGCTAACGGTAAGGCTGCATTTGTTGAATTGGCTGGAATTCCTTACCATGCTTTGGATACCTATCTTCCTAAACTAGTTAGGGCAGGTCAGAGAGTGGCTATTTGCGAACAGCTTGAAGATCCAAAGAAAACGAAACAAATAGTAAAGCGTGGTGTAACAGAAATGGTTACTCCAGGTGTTTCTTATAATGATAATGTTCTTGAAAATAGAGAAAATAACTTTCTTGCATCGGTACATCTCGAGAAAAATATTGCAGGAGTAGCATTTTTAGATATTTCAACTGGTGAATTTTTAACTGCTGAAGGAAGTTTTGAATATATCGACAAACTTTTAAATAGCCTTCATCCAAAAGAAGTCTTATTTGAAAGAAGCAAACAAAAGCAATTTGTTGAGTTGTTTGGTGAAAAGTTTTTAACCTATAAATTAGATGATTGGGTTTTTACTGAAGATAATGCTAAAGATAAATTGCTAAAACGATTTAAGACATCTTCTCTAAAAGGATTTGGTGTTCATAATCTTCAGTTTGGTATTATTGCTGCCGGATCAATCCTTCAGTATCTTGAAATTACTGAGCATAAAAATATAAAACACATTGCAGGCTTATCGAGAATAGAAGAAGACAAATATGTTTGGCTTGATAAATTTACAATGCGAAACCTTGAATTGTTTTTTTCAATAAACGAAGGAGCAAAGACTCTTGTTGATGTTATTGATAAAACAATTTCTCCGATGGGAGCAAGAATGTTAAAAAGATGGGTTGCATTGCCTTTGAAAAGTATACAAGCCATTACTGAACGGCATGAGGTTGTTGAATTTTTACTTGAAAATATAGATTTTAAGGACCTGCTAAAAGAACATATAAAAGAAATTGGAGATCTTGAACGTGTCATTTCTAAGGTTGCTACAGGAAGAGTAAATCCGCGAGAGGTTGTACAACTAAAACGAGCATTAACTGCTATTGAACCAATTAAAAATGCATGTTTAAGCTCAGAAAATGATGCAATCAAAAAAATAGGAGATCAACTAAATCCATGCACAGCGATTCGTGACAGAATTGAGAAGGAATTATTTCCAGATCCACCTGTTTTGCTAAGCAAGGGAAATTATATTGCCAATGGAGTTTCAGAAGATCTTGATGAGTTCAGAAAATTAGCTTATTCAGGTAAAGATTATTTGGTTCAGATTCAGCAACGAGAAATCGAACGAACAGGTATTACATCATTAAAAATCAGTTTTAATAATGTTTTCGGTTATTATATTGAAGTTAGAAATACACATAAAGATAAAGTTCCTGAAGAATGGATACGTAAGCAAACTTTAGTTAGTGCAGAAAGATATATAACCGAAGAACTCAAAGAGTACGAAGTCAAAATACTTGGGGCCGAAGAAAAAGCACTTGATCTTGAACAGAAACTTTTTATAAAGTTAATTTCAGATCTTGAAGAATATATATCAACTATACAATTAAATGCTTCGCTAATTGCAAAATTAGATTGCTTGTTGTCATTTGCAATTGTTGCAGAAGAAAATAATTACGTTAGACCGGAAATTAACGATACTGATATTATTGATATAAAAGATGGAAGGCATCCGGTTATTGAGAAAATGTTGCCTGTTGATGAGTCCTATATTGCAAATGATGTTTACCTCGATAGCAATGAACAGCAAATAATTGTAATTACCGGACCAAATATGTCTGGTAAATCAGCGCTACTCCGGCAAACAGCATTAATTGTATTGTTAGCACAAACAGGTTGTTTTGTTCCTGCCTCAGATGCTAAGATTGGTTTGGTCGATAAGGTGTTTACAAGAGTAGGAGCTTCCGATAATATTTCATTAGGAGAATCTACTTTTATGGTAGAAATGAACGAGGCGGCCAGTATTTTAAATAATATCTCACAACGAAGCTTAATCTTGCTTGATGAAATTGGTCGCGGAACAAGCACTTACGATGGTATTTCTATTGCATGGGCAATGGCTGAGTATATTCACGAGCATCCTAATGCGAAAGCCCGAACTCTTTTTGCAACCCATTATCATGAGTTAAACGAAATGGAAAAATCGTTTAATAGAATAAAGAATTATAATGTTTCTATTAAAGAACTTAATGATAAAGTTATTTTCTTAAGAAAGTTAAAGCGTGGTGGTAGTGAGCATAGCTTTGGAATTCATGTAGCACAAATGGCAGGAATGCCTAAAAGTGTAGTAAACAGAGCCAATGAAATATTGAAAGATCTTGAAAAATCTGAGAATAAAGAATCACTTGCAAAACCGGTAGGTGAAATTGCACAGCACCGTGAAGGCTTTCAAACAACCATCTTTCAGTTAGATGATCCTGTATTAAAACAAATTCGTGATGAGATTAATAATCTTGATATTAATAACTTAACTCCAATGGAAGCATTGAATAAGTTAAACGAAATAAAAAAGTACATGGGTCTTAAATAGTACTAAGAAAAAAATATTCGGTTTTTTATATATAAATTTTTTAAGAACAAAAAAAATAAATATATTTGCAACCGCTAATGCGAGAATAGCTCAGTTGGTAGAGCACGACCTTGCCAAGGTCGGGGTCGCGGATTCGAGTTCCGTTTCTCGCTCTTTTTTTTAAAGCCGCCCGGATGGCGGAATTGGTAGACGCGCTGGACTTAAAATCCAGTGACCATTAGGTTGTGCGGGTTCAAGTCCCGCTCCGGGTACAGAAAAGAGCCGATGATTTTTCATCGGCTCTTTTGGTTATTCAAATTTTGTATATGTAATATATAATATTAATTTCATCCTGAATTAAAATAAAAAATATGAGGAAGTCTATTGTTGTTATTTGTTTGTTAATTGCTTTTTTCCAATTCGAAAGTAAAGCACAAGTTGCTGTACCTGCAAATGCAAATGTTGTTAATGTGAAATTTAATATAAGCCAGGATAAAGTAATTATAAAATACGACATAATTAATGCTAAGAAATCAGATTTATTTAATATTAGTGTTAAGGCGTTTGATAGTAATGGTGATGAAATTGTAATGTCTAATGTTAAGGGTAACTTAAAAAGTGTTTCACCCGGAGTAATGAAAAGCATTGTTTGGTATGCCGGCGATGACTTAAAGACAATTGGAGATAACTTTAATATTATGGTATTTGCAGAGTTAATAAACTCTAAAATAATAAATCCGATAACGAAACGGGAAGCATATATTTATTCAACATTATATCCTGGTTTAGGAACTTATAAGTTGTCAGGTAAAAAAATACACTTAGCAAAGGGGTTAATATCTTATAGTTTAGTAAGTGTTTCGGTGATTAATGGAATCAAATCAAGAAGTTATTATGACGATTATACAAGTTCTATGGATATAAATGATAGAAATGAATTCTATCAAAAATCAGTTGATAAAGGAAAGGTTGGTAATATTTTAGCGATAAGTGCTGCAACAGTATGGTTGTTGGAATATGTAAATATATATTTGGCAAAAAACAAATTTATAAAAAACGATGTAGAACTTGGAATGCAGATAGATCAATTTTCTAATTTGCCAATGGTTTCAATTAATTTAAAATTTTGATCATGATAAATATAAACAGGATTAGCAAACTAATATTTCTTCTTGTTATTGTTTTTTCTTCATGTATTACTGAAGAAATAGAACGACAGATGTTAGTTTCAACAGGCAGTGCTATAGAAATACAAGCAACAAAAGCAAACTTGCCAGGAGAAATTATTGATTTTGGTGAAGGCGTAGATCAGTATGGGCATTGTTGGTCAACAAATCCTGTACCTACTATTAACGATAGTATATCTGTGGTTAACGAAAATGTAGATGGACGATATTTGAGTAGTATAAGCGGTTTGGATGATGAGACGGTTTATTTTTACAGATCCTATGCAAAAAATGAAGATAATGTTGTTTATGGACCAGAAATTTCTTTTCAAACTATATCATATGGAATCCCTACTGCTAAATTTAAATCACTTAATGTTTCAAAAAGTTCAATCACTTTAGAAATTGAACTTACTGATTTAGGCGGATATGATCCTAAGAGTTATGGTATTTGTTGGAGTAAAAATCCTGATCCAACAATAGAAAGCAATATTATTGACTTTGGCGCCTTTTCTAATTTTGAATCTAAAGAAATAACAATTAATAATTTGGACTCTGTTACAGCATATTATTTTAATGTATTTGTTTCAAATGAAAAAGATGTAGGATATACTAATGATTTTCTAGTGCAAACTTATGGGAATGCTAATGTTTCTTATGGATTAATACATTACTATATTTTTAATGGAAGTACTAATGATTTTAGTGGGAATAATAATCATGCTATTAATCATGGAGCAGAATTAACTGCTGATAGATTTGGTAATCCAAATTCTGCATACAGCTTTGACGGTTTGAGCGACTATATGGTGTTGACAAATACTTTAGATGCTTCTGAGGGTTTAACCTTTTCCTTTTGGGTAAAAACCACGGGAGTGCAAACAGGGGAAAATACTGGTGGTGTAATATGTAAATACAACTATAATTCAGATTATCGTTGTTTTAGTATAAGTACATGGAGTGGAACCAATCGATGTTTAAGAGGTAATTTTTACGCATTGGGAACAAATACAGACCTTAGGGATTGTGCTTGGTCAGATATGATGACAGTAGCAGATATTCCTTCACAATGGGATGCTTCTAAATTTGAGCTTGTAAATCCAATGATTTTACCTTTCGATATTTGGGCTTATTGTGTTGTAAATGTAACGGATACAGAAGTTCAGACATGGATTAATGGTGTTTTATCAGTTAAAAAAGAAAGAGAATATAGTAGTTATTTCAATACAAATGCTGAGCCAACATATATTGGAAATAATTTTGCTTCTGGAGCTGGAGATAGCTATCACTTTTATGGTTCATTAGATGATTTAAGAGTATATGACAGAGCCTTATCTGAAGAAGAAATTCAACTATTATACCACGAAGGTGGTTGGGATAATTAATTAAAATAAATATAAAAAAGAGCCGATGTTTTTTCATCGGCTCTTTTATTTTATCCTATCTGTATTGAGCTTTTAATAAAGTAGTTGAAAACTATTTGATAAGTTTTTTATCTTAAACTTGACATAAAGCTGCTCAGTTTAGAAATTGTATTAAAATAGTGAAGATTGGTTTCTATGGAAAAAAATTTGATGTATATAGTTTACGATTTCTTTAATCATATCATTCACCCAAATGATATAAAGC
>DAOUTQ010000062.1 GCA_030668615.1 Bacteroidales bacterium
GATCATCATCAATTACAATACAATTCATACTATTATATCTTAATATCTTCAAAAATAGAAAAATTAAAAGAAGAATGAACTATTATTCTTTTAAAAAATTTACATGAATATACAAAATTTAATGGTTAATTGTTTCTTTTCTTAGATAAAACGTTTCGATTAACATTGAAGAGCTTTTTATTGTTTTCTTTAGCCACTCCAATTTTAGCTCCTCCTTTTCTGAATCAGATAGTTGCCACTTAATATCAGAATTTCTTAATTTATGGGCTAAATGCTGCAAGATAATTGCTGCTGAGACTGAAATATTATAACTTTCAGTAAATCCAAACATTGGAATACTAAGATATTCATCTGCATTTTTCAACATTCCATCACTTAAGCCTGTTCCTTCTGTACCAAAGAACAACGCAAATTTTCCTTTTTCAATATCAAAGTCTTCCAAACTAACGTCATTAGTGTGAGGTGTAGTTGCAATAATCCTATAACCTTGATGCTTTAAATTCCTAATTGAATCGATGGTATTATTTTCTGTATTGTTATATTTTGTCAGATTTAACCATTTTGAAGAACCCTGAACTACGTCAGGATTTAACTGATATTCATTTCTATTTTCAATTATATTAATATTCTGCAAACCAAAACATTCAGAAGTTCTTAATACGGCACTTGCATTTTGTGATTGATAAATATCTTCAAGAGCAATTGTAATATACTTAGTTCGGTTTTCGAGAACCTTGTTAAATTGTATAAGTCTTTCTTCTGTTATGAATTGTTCCAGAAATTTTATTAATTCCTTGCTCATAGCAAACAAATAAAAAAGGGAGTACAATATTTACAAAGTACTCCCCGATAATAAAATAAGTATTTTTATTGAACAGCGTCTGCTAAATCGCTTCCAGCTTTAAATTTAACAACATTCTTAGCTTTAATAGTAATTGGTTTTCCTGTTTGAGGATTTCTACCTGTTCTAGCGTTTCTTTTTGCTACTGAGAAAGAACCAAAACCAACTAAAGCAACTCTATCGCCTTTTTTCAAAGAAGAAGTAGTACTTGTAATAAACGCGTCTAAAGCTTTTTTAGCGTCAGCTTTTGTTAAACTAGCTCCACCTGCAATTGCATCAATTAATTCTGCTTTGTTCATAATAAAAAATTTTTTAGGGTTAGTAAAATAATTATTTTTTTTTAGCTTCTACATACAAATATAGACTATTTCTGGTGTTTAGCAAATGTTCTACAAAAAAAATTAGGCTAATTTTAATAAAAATGTTGATTTTGTTAATATTTGAATGAAAAAATGTCTGTTTTCGGGTAAAATCGTATAAAAATTGGCCTTTCAGCGGGTTAATCGACCAATAATTTTTATTTCAATTATTTTTTCAAAAAATTTTGCACAAATAAAAAATAATTATACTTTTGCCGACGGAGAAATGGCAGAGTGGTCGAATGCGGCGGTCTTGAAAACCGTTGTACCGCGAGGTACCGGGGGTTCGAATCCCTCTTTCTCCGCCAAAAATAAAAAGCAACCTTTTCGGGTTGCTTTTTTTAGTTTAAAAAACTTCGAGATTATGTAATTTAGTATAATAACCGTTCAAGCCCATTAGCTCTTCATGATTACCTTCTTCAATTATCTCCCCTTCTTTAATTACAAAAATAATATCTGCAGATTTTACTGTTGTTAATCTGTGTGCAATAACAATTGTTGTTCTATTTTTCATTAGGTTTTGTAATGCACCCCTCACTATTATCTCAGATTTAAAGTCCAATGCAGATGTAGCTTCGTCGAGAATTAAAACAGGAGGGTTCTTCAAAATTGCTCTGGCAACGCTTATTCTTTGTTTCTCACCTAAAGATAAATTGTCACCTCCTTCACCAAGATTGGTTTGGTATTTATTTTCCTTTTCAACTATAAAATCATGAGCAAAAGCAAGCCTTGCAGCTCGTTCAACTTCTTCTACTGACGAGTCTGGTTTACCAAAAAGAATATTATTATAAATGGTATCATTAAATAAAACCGGTTGCTGATTTACATATCCAAACAAACTACGAAGCGAGTCAATGGAATAGTTCTTAAGGTTTTTACCATCCAATAATATTTCTCCATTAACAGGATCAAAAAAACGAGGAATTAAATCAACTATAGTTGATTTTCCTGAGCCCGATTGTCCAACCAATGCTACAGTTTGTCCTTTATTTATTGTAAAATTAATATTATTCAATACATGCCTATTTTCTGTCTCATAAGAAAACCCAACATTCTTGAATTCGATCTTATTTTCAAAATCTTTTACATTAATAGCATCGGCGATTTCGGTTATTTTATATTTATGATCTAAAATTGTATTAATCCTATCAATAGAAGCCATACCTTTTAAAATATTGTAATAACCACCGGTAAACGACCTTGCTGGCCCAATAACCTGAGAAAATACAGCCAGATATGCAATAAATACTTTAGGACTCATTAGATTTTCAGCACTAAGCACTAATTTCCCACCAAAAAACATTATCAAAAGAATTGATGCAGTAGCTATTATATCACTTACTGGCCCTGACAATGATCTCTTTCTCCACGATTTGCTAATAGCTTTTGCATATAAGTCATTTTTTGCTTTAAAGCGACTCTCAACTAATTTCTCTGCACCAAATGCTTTTATTATTTTTATTCCTGACAGAATTTCATCAAGCATTCCCATCAAAACGCCCATTTTCTTTTGGCCTTTCAAAGTGGTTTGCTTTAAAGTTTTTCCAATTTGTCCTATAATTAATGCTGAAACCGGGAATACTATTAATACAATTAATGTAAGTTTCGCGCTCATGATAAAGAGTACATATAAATATACTCCAATTAAAATCGAATCTTTAAATATCATCTCAAATGAGCTTACAATTGAAGATTCTATTTCTTTTACATCAACTATAATTTTAGAAATAATATTTCCCCTTTTCTCATTTGAAAAATAGCTTAAATCAAAAGCAAAAATCTTATTCATTAATTTATTGCGAATGTCCTTAACAACATTTGTTCTTATATGTATTGTTTTAGACTTACCTGAATAAAGGAATATATTTTTTAATACTACAGATATCAGGACTACACAAATTATAAAAAATAACGCACCCATTTGTCCGTATTCTGCAGTTAGTTTTCCAAGGTAATAATTGAAATTATGCTGAAAAGTATCAATATTCAATTTGAAAGGTAAAGAATATGTTTTGAATGATTGATCTGAAAATAAAATACCGAGAAACGGTATTACCATTGTAAAAGAAACAACTGAAAATACTGCTGCAATTAAATTTGCTAAAACACTCCAAAAAGCCTCCGCCCAATATGGGATAACATATTTAATAATGGCACCAAACTTTTTAAACATACCTTAAGTTTTTCTATTTAAACCAAAGGTAAATAAAAACCAATAAAAAAAATATGATAATTTATATTCCGGTATAATTAAAAGGTGTTATTTCTTTTAATTCCTTTTTAAGCGAATCGGAAACATTCATTTTATCAATAAATAAATGAATGCTTTCTTTTGTAATTTTTTCGCCTGTCCTAGTTAAATCTTTAAGAGCTTCATATGGTTTTGGATAAGCTTCTCTTCGCAAAATTGTTTGAATTGCTTCTGCAACTACAGCCCAGTTTGCTTCTAAATCAGCTTTAATAGCATCCTCATTTATAATTACTTTTGTTAATCCTTTTAATAATGATTTAAAAGCAATTATTGTATGAGACACAGGAACTCCAATATTTCTTAGAACAGTAGAATCAGTTAAATCTCTTTGCAAACGAGAAATTGGTAGTTTTGCTGATAAGTGTTCAAGCAAGGCATTTGCAATACCAAAGTTTCCTTCAGCATTTTCAAAGTCGATAGGATTAACTTTATGAGGCATCGCTGACGATCCAACCTCTCCTTTTACAAGTTTTTGCTTAAAATAATTCATGGAAATGTAAGTCCAGAAATCACGTGCCAAATCAATTAAAATATTATTTATACGCTTCATGGCATCAAAAGAAGCTGCCATATTATCGTAATGCTCGATCTGTGTTGTAGGTGCCGATCTGTGCAATTTTAAAACATCATTTACAAAATGATTTCCAAATTCATTCCAATCTATTTTAGGATAAGCAACATGATGTGCATTAAAATTACCCGTTGCACCACCAAATTTTGCAGAATATGGAATAGCTTTTAATTGCTCAATTTGGCGTTCTAACCTTTCAGTAAAAACACTTATCTCCTTACCCAAACGAGTTGGAGATGCTGGTTGTCCATGTGTACGAGCAAGCATCGAAATTGATTTCCACTCATCGGACAAGGACTTCATTTTTTCTTTTAGTTCCTCAAGCACAGGAAAATATACATTTCCTATAGCCTCTTTTAAAGAATAAGGTGTTGCTGTGTTATTAATATCTTGAGATGTTAGTCCAAAATGAATAAACTCTTTATATTTTTCAAGCTTCAACTCATCAAATTTATCCTTAATAAAATACTCAACTGCTTTTACATCGTGGTTTGTAACTTTTTCAATATCTTTAATCTTTTGAGCATCATCAGTATTAAAATCATTACAAATATTTCGTAAATCAGTATAAAATTTCTTATCAAAATCCTTCAATTGCTCTAATGGCAGTTTGCACAAAGAAATAAAATACTCAACTTCTACTAAAACGCGATATTTAATTAATCCGAATTCAGAAAAATAATTTCCTAATTCATCAACTTTATTTCTATATCTTCCATCAATAGGAGAAATTGCAGTAAGTGTTGAAAAGCTCATAGTTTTTAATTTTAAACAAACCAGATAAAAAGTTAGTTAATAGTTAACCAAATGCAAATTAAACAAAAACAATTTATTTTACTATTAAAATAATAAGAGCAATTGTATATTTGTTTCAGTGAAATCATACTAAAATGTCAAAAATCAGAATTTCTGCCGTATCTTATACTAATACTCTACCGTTTATCTACGGAATTGAGAATAGCAACCTAATAAATCAAATAGAACTTACAAAGGACATTCCTTCAGTCTGTGCTCAAAAATTATTAAATAACGAAGTTGATTTAGGATTGATTCCCGTTGCAGTTATACCAAAACTGAAAAATTACGAAATCATATCTGACTTTTGCATTGGTGCCGTTGGTCCTGTAAGATCCGTTATTTTAGGTTCACATTGCCCATTAGAAGAAGTTAAAACTATTTTTCTTGATTATCATTCAAGATCATCGGTAATGCTAACCAGAATTCTTGCTAAGCGTTTCTGGAAGATAAATGTAAATTGGCTTGATACTACTGATGGATTTGAAAATAGAATTAAAAATAATGAAGCCGGAGTTATTATTGGTGATAAAGCTTTAGCCGCGGAAAAGAATTTCCCTTATGTTTACGATCTGGCTGTTGAATGGATAAAGTTTACTAAAAAACCTTTTGTTTTTGCTGCATGGGTTGCAAACGAAAAATTAAATGACTTATTTATTCATAATTTTAACCAAGCATTAGAGTTCGGAACAAAAAATATTGAAAAAGTGGTAAAGTCTGCTCGTAATTTGAATCTACCCAAGCACATAGATCTAAAAGAGTATTTAATTAAGAATATAGATTATAAACTGGATCATGAAAAATTAGAAGGAATGAAATTATTTTTAAAATACTCTGAAGAATTTAAATAAAAATACAGAAATTAGCCATAAAATTTAAATAAAATGAGAAAAACGTTAATTACCATAATATTAATTGCATTTGCTTCTATTAGTCTGTTTGCTGTAAATGACAGTACTCAAATTCAGGAAAATAAAAAACAGGTTGTTTTTATATATGATATAGATAAAGAGATCGCCCCAGCAATGTGGCGACAAACACAGAAGAGTTTTGAAGAGGCAAAAAGAGCAAATGCTGACTATATTATCATTAATATGAACTCATATGGAGGAATGGTTAATATGGCTGATTCTATCCGAACCAAAATATTAGAAAGTAAGATTCCTGTTTATGTATTTATTGTAAATAATGCTGCATCAGCCGGAGCTCTAATTTCAATTGCTGCGGATAAGATATACATGAAAAAAGGTGCAAAAATTGGCTCTGCTTCAGTTGTTGATCAAACAGGAAAAATAATGCCTGAGAAATACCAGTCGTATATGCGCTCAACTATGCGTGCAACGGCAGAAGCGCATGGAAAAGATACTATAATTACTGAAAACGGAGACACTATTCTTAAATGGCACAGAGATCCTGAAATAGCTGAGGCAATGGTAGATCCAAGAATCTATATTGAAGGAGTTACTGATACAGGACAAATTGTTGCATTCACAGCAAATGAAGCATTAGAAAATGGTTATTGCGAAGCAATTGTAAACGATGTGGAAGCAATCCTCATTCATTCAAAAATTGATAATTACGAGATAAAAAAATACGAACCCACAAAACTTGAAAGTTTTATTGGTTATCTTGTGAGTCCAGCTATTCAGGGAATTTTAATTATGCTAATTGTTGGTGGAATTTATTTTGAATTACAAAGTCCCGGAATTGGTTTTGCTCTAGGCGCTGCAGTTGTGGGCGCTATTTTGTACTTTGCACCTTTATATCTTGAAGGTTTAGCCGAAAACTGGGAGATGGTAATTTTTGCTATTGGTTTAATTCTGATAATTCTTGAAATATTTGTCATTCCTGGATTTGGCATTGCCGGAATTGGCGGATTAATCCTTGCTCTATCCGGACTTGTATTAAGTATGGTTGATAATATAATATTTGAGTTTGAATTTCATGCTACAGAAGCAATAGCAGCAGTTCTGAAATCACTACTCATTGTTTCAGTTTCTATGTTCTTATCCATAGTCTTATCAATTTATTTAAGTAAAAAAATGCTTACCTCCAAAGCATTTTCATGGATAGTTTTAAATTCTACTCAAAATAAAAACGAAGGATTTGTTGCAGTTGAAAGCAAGCAAAAGGAATTAATTGGTAAAATAGGCTTAGCATCAACTACTCTACGACCAAGCGGCAGAGTTGAAATTGAAAATGAAACTTATGACGCAATATCTGAAATTGGATATATAGAGAAAGGCGAAAAAGTTAAAGTTATTGATTACAGATCTGGGCAAGTATATGTAATGAGAACAGAATAATTAATATAAAAACGCTTTTGGCTTTTAGAAAAAATACTAAAAAAAGCTAATAGCTAAAGGCTAATTACTACAAGCAAAACGAGCAAAAAAATGAAATAATGCCTATGTTAATCATTAGAAAACAAATAATATGACAAATTATATTATGCGCGATTATCATGATAACGATTTTAGCAGCTTAAATGAACTTTGGCAAGAAACAGAACTCGGAGGTTCCCAACGAGGAGATAATGCTAAAATTATAGCTCAGAGCATTAAATTAGGAGGAAAACTAATTCTTCTTGAAAATACAGAAACAAAAGAAATGTTCGGATCATCATGGATGACTTTTGATGGAAGAAGAATTCATTTGCATCATATTGGAGTTAAACCAGCATATCAAAATAAAGGATATGGTAAGATATTAACGAAAGAATCATTAAAGTTTGCAAAAGAGAAAGGTTATCAGATAAAACTTGAAGTACATCAAGAAAATAAAAAGGCAATTGAAATTTACAAAAAGCTTGGATTTTCATTTTTGGGTGATTACGATGTGTACATTGTAAGAGAGCCTGATTCCATAAAATTTTAATGTTAAAATTCATTAATTTTTTTCTTAAATACGTATTTAAATTTTTTTCTACGACTAATAATCTGTAATTTTATAGTTCGTCTCAAACCCAAAAAACATATTGTTATGACATTAACATTCAACGAGTTACGAAAAATTAAGGACCAATTACCTCATGGAGCAATCAGAAGAATTGCCAGCAATTTAAACATGAATGAGGAAACTGTAAGGAATTACTTCGGAGGTACTAATTATCGCGAAGGTGAGTCGATTGGAATCCATATTGGACAAGGTCCTGATGGAGGAATAGTAACAATTGATGATACAACAATATTAGATATGGCTATTAAAATGACTGAAGAAACACAGTCAAAAAATTAAGCCAGTAGAAATTCCTTAAAAGAGCAGTCCTGAAAACATCGGGGCTGCTTTTTTATTATAACTGTTTGTATATTTGTAAGCTATGAGCGACATTCAAAATCATATTAAAATTGCCGAAGAAAAATGGCTGAAACAATTACACAGTTATTGTGAAAAACTATTTGATGGAAAAAAAATACTATCACACGATCATACACATCATTTGAGAGTATGGGAATACTCTAAAGAAATACTTGAGGCTCTCAGCACTTCTTTTGATTTAGATTATGAATTTATTGAATCAACATTAATAGCTTCTCAGTTTCATGATACTGGTTTAACTCAAAATTTAAATGAAGACCACGGAAAAGAAAGCCGTATAATCTGTTCAGATTATTTTGAAAAGATAAATTTGAACAAACCTGAGAATTTTGAAGCAATTCTTCATGCCATTGAAATGCATGATGATAAAAATTATAAACAAGAAAATATCAGACCTAATTCTATTTTATCAGTATTATCAGCAGCTGATGATTTGGATGCTTTCGGAAACATCGGAGTAATTCGTTATACAGAAATATATTTACTTCGAGGAATTCACCTCAAGAATTTACCCAATTCTGTTATTCAAAATCTCGACAATCGATTTGCAAATTTCGAAAGGGCATATAAAAACTTTCCAGAGTTCGTTGAAAAACATAGGGATCGTTATTTAGCTTCCAAAGTGTTCTTCGAAAACCTAAAAAAAGAGTTATAATCTTTTACTATCTCTTCGCATAAACCAAATAGGGAATCCAATAAAATCAGAATTCCATTCGTGATAAATCGAAAAACCAAATCTCTTATACAATTCTAAATTTCTTGGATTTGATGTTTCCAGATATATTGAAAGATTTTTTTTATCGGCAACATCAACTATTTCGCTCAACAATTTACTACCAGTTCCTTCCCCCTGATGTTCAGAAGAAACACCTAAAAACCACAGATAAATAAAATTTTCTTTTGAGTGATATTTTTTTATATATCCTTCGCGTTTTAATACTTTAATTAACCTTTCGAGTCCAATAACATTAAAAATAAAACTAATATCCTTTATAAGCCTTACTAATGTATATTTTGAAGTTACAGGATAATCATAAATAACCGCCCCATTTTGATCATCGGAAATATGAACACCATTTTGTTTTTTACACAAATCATATGCATATAACATTAGCTTCTGAATTCTTGAAACTCTATGTTTATCATTCTTTACTACCCAGTTTGTGCTTTTATTGTCATCAAAAGAGTTTGTAAGAATTTCAATTATTCGATCCTTGTTATGATTTATAGCTTGCATCAAGGGATAGTATTTTATTTAATCACAAAATCCAATAATTTTTCGTCTTCGATATAAGCTGTAAGTCTGTCTCCTTTTTTTACAGACCCAACACCTGAAGGTGTTCCGGTGAACATTAAGTCTCCTATTTTGATTGTCATGAACTTTGAAACATGCTCAATTAGCTCATCAACTTTGAAAATCATTTCACCCGTATTTGCTTTTTGAACTACTTCACCATTTATTTCCAGCCTAAAACTGATATTATTAATACCATCAAATTTATCTAAAGAAATAAATTTACTAATTGGAGCTGCTCCATCAAAAGATTTTGAAATCTCCCAGGGCAAACCTTTTTCTTTACATTTTTGCTGTAAGTCGCGAGCTGTAAAATCAATTCCGATTCCAATTTCATTGTAATAACGAGGAGCAAATTTTGAAGATACATTTTTCCCAAGTCTGTTTATTCTAACTACAATCTCTACCTCAAAATGTATATCGTCTGAAAAATCGGGATAAAAAAAAGGTTGATTATTCCGAAGCAAGGCTGAATCAGGCATTAAAAAGAAAATAGGTTCTTTTGGAACTGGATTATTTAACTCTTTTGCGTGATCAATGTAGTTTCGACCTATAGCAATAATTTTCATATAATTAGATATGAGATTTGAGTATCAAGTATCAAGATTTTTTATCTCTATTAGCTTATATCCTGATACTATATATCTTATGTCTTGATACTTAAAATTTATGAATTAAATTTTCTAAGTTTGATTGCAGTAAGGACTTTTTTTGTATAAAGCGGAAAATCACTGTTAAGCATCCAACTAAAATATCCTTGATCTTTTTCTAAAACAGATTCTACTGTTTGTCCTTTGTATTTTCCGAAATTAAAAACTTCTTCGTCTTTATCATTAAACACTATTCTCCCGGCAAAATCAGCATTTTTATTATGCGAAGAAAATGATGAAAGCTCTTCCACATCATTGGTTATATCGTTGTAACGATCAATTTGTGCTTTCAAAATCTCATATGTTGCTTTTGTATCAGCTTCGGCACTATGTGCGTTATCAAGATTTTTTTTGCAGTAAAATTTATAGGCAGCACTTAAAGTACGTTGCTCCATTTTATGGAAAATAACCTGTACATCAACAAAACGACATTTCTTCATATCAAAATCAACTTCAACTCGCAAAAACTCTTCTGCTAATAGTGGAATATCAAACTTATTGGAATTATAACCAGCCAGATCACAACCTTCAATATATTTAGCAACGTCTTTGGCAACTGCATTAAAAGTTGGTTCGTTCTTCACATCTTCATCGCTAATACCGTGAATTTCTGTAACATGAGGAGGTATTGGCATTTCAGGATTTATTCGCATTGTTTTAGTTTCTTCCTTACCATCAGGAGAAACTTTTAGAAGTGAAATCTCTACAATTCTATCTTTTACAACATCAATTCCTGTTGTTTCTAAATCGAAAAAAACAATCGGCTTTTTTAAACTTAATTCCATTACTGTGTATTTATCGTTTATTGAAAAAAAAAGAGTTTCGCATGAAACTCTTTTGAAATATTTATTTACAATATATTAAACATTTATCATCATTGGCATTAATAACATCAATACATCTTCATCATCATTTTCTTTCTCGGCAGGGAATAAAATTCCTGCACGTGAAGGATCTGATAATTCTACCAATACATCAGTTGATGCAATATTTGATAATATCTCGATTAAAAATGAAGATTTAAATCCAATTTCCATATCATCACCTTCGTACTGACAATTCAATCGCTCGTTTGCAGAAATTGAGAAATCGATATCTTGTGCAGATACGTTTAGTTGATTTCCTTTTAATTCTAGTTTAACCAGGTTACTTGCCTGATTTGAGAATAAAGCAACACGTTTTAAAGCATTGTATAATTCCAAACGGTCAATTGTTAGTTTGTTTGGATTGTTTGTTGGAATTACTGAATTGTAGCTTGGGTAATTTCCTTCAACTAATCTTGAAACTAACTTGTAATTTGATAAAGTGAAAAATGCATTTTTATCATCAAACTCAAGCATCACTTCATTTTCTTCTTTAGGAAGAATTGCCTTTAATAATGAAGCCGGCTTTTTTGGTAATATGAAAGCAGATTCCTGATCGGCTTTAACATCATTTCTTCGGTAACGTACTAATTTGTGAGCATCGGAAGCTACAAATGTCATATTGTCTGGAAATAATTCGATATAAATACCATTCATTACAGGACGTAATTCATCGTCGGCTGTTGCGAATAATGTTTTTGTTATTCCGCTAAGTAAAACATCTGCGGTTAACTTTATAGTTGTTTTCTGATCATCTTTAATTACCGGAAGTTGTGGAAAATCTTCACCATTTTGACCTACTACATTATATTTTCCGTTTTCTGTTGTAATAACAATCGCGAAGGTTTCATTATTAATATCGAAAGTTAAAGGTTGATCCGGAAATTCTTTTAAGGTATCGGTTAAGATTCTTGCAGGAATTGCAATACTACCTTCATCAGTTACATTTTCTAAAGAAATTGTAGTAATCAATGTAGTTTCCAAATCAGAAGCAGTAATCTTCAACTCTTTATCGTTTAACTGAAAAAGAAAAATATCGAGTATTGGCAAAGTATTTTTATTACTAATTACTCTGCTAATTGCCTGTAAATGGCTCAATAACTCTGTACTGGAAATAACAAACTTCATCTGTTTCTATTTTAAATTTTTAAAGACTTTTTCAAATATTTATGCAATCAAATCAATTATCAATTATACGAAAAATTTATCAAGTAGCCAATAAGACAGGCGTAATTTTGCGTTAACGAAAATAATCAATTTCCTTTAATAAAGGATCACAAATATAATATTGAATTATTAATATTTCGTTATTTTCATTAAATAAGGCATACGCTCTATTAAAATCAAATTCTATTTCCTTTCCAAATTCGTCAAATTCATTGGCAGCTAACTTTTTATAGATTTTTATCTTATTTACCTCACCATTAATATCTTCCACTTCAATTATTACAAAAGGAGAAGAATTCTTTATAGAATCTGTTTCCGATTTTGTTATATCTGTTGCTATTCTCTCAAACCAAATATTTTGAAAATAGGTAAAATATCTACTTAATTTCTCAACATCAAAACTTTCTATATAACTATCAGAATTTATTTGCTTTAAAGAAAAGGTTCCGTCTCCGTAATTAGTTGCTGAAAACGATTTTTCAAGATTTTCAGAATATGAAACAGTTATTTCTTTTATATTTTGAGGTTGATAATCGAACAATGTACGATCTCTCCATAAATTCTCATTTGTAGTAAATAAATCTGCTAAATTACCTTTAAAAAGAGGTATTCTTACAATATAAGCTTGATCAGAACGCATCATCATCATATACGTTTTTTCCCGGTTCATTGAAGGTTTACTTACATAAAAACTTTTAATAACTTTCTTGTTTTTAAATATCTCAACTATTACTCCTTCTGCTTTTAATATAGAAGCAACTTGCTCCTTTTCTGTTTTTGAAACAGGAGAATAAACATCAATACTACTAAGAACTCTTAAAAACTCCATTACGGTTTTAGTACGCGCTCTGTAATTATTATTTAATTCCCAGTGATCTAAATTTCTATTTATCAAAACCTCAACATCACTTGAAATTAATTTTATCTCTGTTATGTCTTCAGGATTTTCAATGGAGAAATTCGCTTTTTTTAAATTTAGCGTTCCTTTTGTATTTGAAAAATAGTATAAACCAGCAAAAATAAACAAGCCTATTAATACTACGATATATTTCAAATTAGTTCTCATAAAACAAATTTACATGTATTTTCTTTTACGAAGAAGTGTTAAAAGAATACCAAAAATTATTACTATAAATACTGGCAAAACAGTGTTAACCATCTGCCACTTTAATCTTTCTTCCTTTATTTTCAATTTATCAAGAATACGAAGTTTAATCTCTCGTGAACGAACATTTAAAATTCCACTTTCATCAACAAGATAATGAACTGCATTCATCACAAATTCTTTATTACCATATGTTTGCTGTGTATATCTATCATAACCTAAAGGTGTAATAAATACTCCATCAGGTCTGTTAACCACATCATTTTTAATGATATTTACATCAGATACAACAATCATTCTTGTAGGAATACTATATTCTTTAAATTCAGTTTCTGTACCTTCCGTAAAATTCTTAACTGACCTGTTTTTAAATACCGACTGGAATTTTCCTTCCAGACTAACCGCGATTGGGCTATAAGGTTGATTAAAAGTTAAAGGATCAACCTGTTCTTTAAGTTGCTCAAGACTCACCAATAAAGGTATATTTAATACTCTTGTACTGGCCGAAGAATGAAGTAATACTTGCTTTTTAATTTCCGAATTACCACCTACAGTATCTATTACACTTGGGAACTCTGATTTGATCATATTCAGATTTCTTGTTATCGGATTATTATTAGGAGGCATTAATAAAGGGAAATATAACCACGGTGCAGGTGTAAATTTAGGCTGAGTTCCAGCAACTGCTGTATTAACAGGAACAAAAGCACAATGCATATCCTGAATTACATTTGAATTAACTCTAACACCATATCTAAAAAGCTGATCGTTTAGGTTTACATCACTCATCAAAACGAAAGTTGAGCTTCCAGTTGAAAGACTGTCCATGCTTACAAATACAGATTCAATAAACCATAATACTTTACCTCCATTCATGATATATTGATCTAAAATAAATTTACTCTTTTCAGTATAAGGTTCTGTTGGTCCGGCAATAATCACAGCATCATAAGGTTCAAGAATATTAATGTAATCATTGATCGTAACTCTGTCGATATCGTAATATTCATTTAAAGCTCTTGTAATATCTCCTGTATAGAATTCATCAAGTTCTCCCTGTTCTTCAATAAAAGCTATTTTCTTTCTATTTTCAACACTAATCTTTCGAATGCTATTTATAAATTCATATTCCAGCGTTTGTATAGATTTATTAAGATTAACTTCAGCAGAAGATCCTGGATTATTTACCAATAAATTTACTGGCGTTTCTCTATCTTTATATGTAATGAATGCACCGGGAAATAAGATTTTCTCGGCTAATCCACCTTCTTCATCACGATCTTTTACATTTGTTGGTGTTAAACCTCTATCGTACAAATCCTGATACAATGCGTTTCTTTCAGATTGATTATCTGATTTTGAAGGATTAATAAACTGATATTGAATATTTTTTCCTGCTATAACCCTAAATTCTTCCATTAATTCCATAACAGATTTCTGCATTCGCTGAAAGCCTATAGGCATATCTCCATCAAGGTAAATTTCGATGTACACATAATCATCAAGTGAATCCAAGATATTTATGCTTGCATCTGATAAAGTATATCTTTTATCTGATGTTAAATCAAGACGGAAATAAGCATTAGAAGAGATATAATTTACCAATAAGATAATCACCAACAGAATTATCAGGCTAACTATATTTTCTTTTTTTAGATTTTTTTTCATTATAAATTCTATTACCATTTTCTGCTATGCAGGATTGTTTTTGTAACTAAAAGAAAAAATGCAATAACACTTATAAAATAAACCATATCACGACTATCAATAACTCCACGACTCATTGATTTATAATGTTCATTAATACCAAGATTAATAATGAATCCGTCGAAACTTCTGAATAAAGAAAGCTCACTCAAATAATCAAATCCAATATACAGGAGAAAACATAGCAGCATTCCAAGAACAAAAGCAACAATTTGATTCTCAGTAAATGAAGAAGACAATACTCCAATTGCAACATAAATTGCTGCTAAAAAGAATAGTCCGATAAATGATCCCCAAGTGCCACCCGTATCGATATTCCCAACAGGATTACCCAATTTATAAACTGAATAAAAATAGATAAGTGTAGGTAATATTGAAAACAGAACCAAAACTAATCCAGCAAGGTACTTAGCAAAAATTATCTGAAAATCAGTTAATGGACGTGTATAAAGCAATTCTATTGTTCCTGATTTTTTTTCGTCGGCAAACATTCTCATTGTAACAGCGGGTGCAAGAAATAAAAATACCCAGGGAGCAATAACAAACAATGTGTCGAGAGTTGCATAACCGCTATCCAATACATTGTAAGCTCCAGGAAAAACCCATGTGAACAAACCATTAATTACCAAAAAAACTATAATTACAATATAACCTGTTAGTGTACTAAAAAAGCCACTAATCTCTTTTCTAAACAGTGTATACATAGTTCGTTTTATTATTGAACACAAATTTAGCTTTTAAATTTTTTAATCAAAACCTTGAATTGCTAATTTCCGAATTCTTCAACATAAAATTGCTCATGAAAAATCAATTGTTAATTTTGTACGAAGCACTATTTTTAAATTAATGATTTTAAAACGGCACATTTTCATATTCATTGCTTTTATTATACCTCTTATTGCAAAAGGGCAAAATCAGGATTTTAAATTAAAGGGTATTTCTCTTGAAGCTGATTATGGATATGGTTTCGTAATGCCTCATCATAAATCAATAGAATATTTTATTGAAGATCATATTCAAACATTTGATTTTAAGATACATCAAACTACTTACGGCAAAAAATATTGGAATCAGCTTTACAGATACCCTGTTTATGGAGTTGGTTTTTACCGTTCAAATTTGGGGAATAATGATGTTTATGGCTATGCAAATGCTTTGTATTCGTTTGTTAAAGCTCCGTTTATCGGCAACTCAAACAAGACGAGTTTAAGTTGGCAAATATCTTTTGGTGCTTCATATTTAACAAATTACTTTGACATTGAAAATAATCCGCAAAACCTAGCTATTGGTTCTAACTTAAATATCTTTATTGATTTAAGTCTTCAATCCGAAATTACACTTTCTAAACATCTATCATTAACAAATGGCATTCGTTTCACCCATTTTTCTAATGGGAAAATAAAATCTCCTAACAAGGGACTGAATTTAATCTCAGGTTCAATTGGCTTAATATACCAGTTAAAAGATAAACCGGAACGAATACAACTTGAACTCCCTCAGATAAAAACTAAAAATGAATATACCATACTTTATGCTGTAGGAATAAAAACTAAATCACGATATGAGGCGGGTTATTATTATGCCTCATCGTTAATACTGGATTATAATAGAAATTATTCTTTAAAAGGAAGATGGGTATTAGGAACTGATATTTTTTTTGATGGAACCAACCGGCAATACTCCGATAATTTAGAAAAAGCAGATATAATAAATTCAGATTTATACCAGGTTGGATTACATATTGGACATGATCTGGTTATGGGACGACTGGCATTAGTGGTTAATATTGGTGGTTATATTTATGCTCCTGTTGAAGTTTTAGCTCCTTTTTATACCAGAATTGGTTTACGATACAGAATTAAAGATAAATTCATAACTAACTTTACTCTTAAATCGCATTATGCGAAAGCGAGTTATTTTGAGTGGGGAATTGGATATGTTTTAAATTAATAATTTTGAATGAAAAATTAATAATGAAAAAAATAATATACATAATTCTGTTATTCTTCCTTTTTTCTTGTGATGATACACTATTTAACACCGGTGATATCATTACAAAAAAAATAGAGATTACTGATTTTGATGAGATTTTTATCGAAGATATTTTTGATATTTATTTAATTCAGGATACTGTTTGTAAAATTTCAGCGAAAGGAGGAAGCAATATTTTACAAAATCTTGAATTTAATGTTGATGAAAATAAAATTCTTACTATTAATAATACAAATTCTGCACGCTGGTCGCGAGATTATGATATTATAGAATTATACATTTCAGTCGATACTTTAAGTTTGTTAAATTTAAATGCTCCTTCTAATGTATATACACAAAATACATTAATTACTCCTGATCTTAAAATATTTTCCATTGCTGAATATGCTGAATATAACATCGATGTAATATGTAATAATTGTTACATAGCTAGTTCAGGAACATCGGGAGGAATAATAAGACTAAATGGAGCAACAAATACTTTTACTTTCTGGGCAAGAGCATCTTTTCAAGTTAATGCAGAAGAATTTAATGCTAATTATGTAATGGTTAAAACCGAAAGCATTGCAGATTGCAAAATTCATGTTTTAAAAGAGTTGAGTATTGAAATATTAAGGTCAGGAAATGTTTATTACAAAGGAGATCCTTATAAAATTGATTATTTAAATGAGAAGGCTAAAGAACAATTAATAAAGTTAGATTGAAGCTAATTTCAAATTTTCATACATGAGTTTCGCCACTCTTTCTGATGCTCCTGTTCCTCCACACAATTCGCGAAGTTTAGTATAATTTTCAAGCATTTGCTTACGATAATTAGTGTCCTTCAGAATTTTATCTAATTCTGTTTTCACCAATTTAGCGTTCATATCAAACTGGATAAGCTCACGAACTACTTCAGAATCCATAATAAGATTAACCAAAGAAGCGTACTCTATTTTAATAAATTGCTTAGCAATAAAATACGACAAGTTTGCGGCTCGATAGCAAACCACTTGAGGAACATTAAATAATGCCGTTTCGAGCGTTGCTGTTCCTGAAGTTACTAATGCAGCCTGAGAATGTTTTAATGTATCGTATGTTTGATTATAAACAACTTTAACTTCATTCCCTTCTAAGTATTTTGAATAGTATTCAGGCTCAATTGAAGGCGCAGCAGCAATAACAAATTGATAATCAGGGTAATCAGGAATAATTTCGAGCATAATTCCTAAATTACGATCTATTTCCTGCTTACGACTTCCTGCAAGAATACCAATTACAGGTTTGTTCTCAAGCTTATTTTTGTTAATAAAATCTTCAAAACTGCTTTTTTCATCTATCTTTTCCTGAACAGCATCCAATAATGGATTTCCTGCATAGTTTACCGGATAATTATGTTTTTTATAGAAATCAATTTCGAATGGAAAGATCACAAACATTTTATCGACAAATGCTTTTATTTTCTTTATCCGTGATTCTTTCCATGCCCATATTTTAGGCGATATGTAGTAATACGTTTTTAACCCTTTTGATTTAGCAAATTCTGCCATTCTAAGGTTAAAACCAGGATAATCAACTAAGATTAAAACATCTGGTTTGTATTGTTTAATATCGGCCTTACATTCTTTAAAAAAACGTTTAATCTTTCCCAGATTCATTAAAACCTCAACGAACCCCATTATAGCAGTTTCTTTGTAATGCTTGGCTAGTTCACCTCCTTGCGCTTTCATTAAATCGCCACCCCAAAAGCGGAAATTTGCTTCAGAGTCAACCAATTTTAAACCTTTCATAAGATTTGAACCATGTAGATCACCGGAAGCTTCGCCTGCTATAATATAGTATTTCATTTTATCTAAGCTTTTAGCTATTGGCTATTTGCCATTAGCATTTTCTTAAAAGCTAATAGCCAAAGGCTAA
>DAOUTQ010000232.1 GCA_030668615.1 Bacteroidales bacterium
AAGGATCACAGATTATTACAGCATCAACTATTGCTGCATCAGCAGTACGAAGTATTGCACCTAAATTACCTGGCTTTTCAACTGATTCTAAAATAATTATTAGCGGATTTTTCCGGAGTTTTAGATCATTCAAGTTATAAAATTTTGGCTCAGCTAATGCAATTAATCCTTCTGTTGAACCTCTGTATGCAAGTTTTTCAAAAACCATCTTGTTTATTTCAAATATCTGTGTATCAGACTCTAATTCGATATTAATATCATTAAATGAAATAATATCAGAACATATATATAAGTGTTTTAATCTCATTCCTGACTTTATCGCCAGTTTGATTTCGCGCAAGCCTTCAACAACAATTAGGTTTTGTGCTTTTCGTTCTGAAGATTTCTGCTGAAGCTTAAGAATATTTTTAACTTTTGGATTCTGCGAACTTGTAATTTTTTCTATCATATCTGAATTTATACTTATTGAACTTTTCTTACTGCATTTATTATTCTGAAGTTTTAAAAATGAAACCTACTCCATGTTTGTTTTCAATAGTAATTGTGGAAACGGGTTTAAAATACTTACGTAATCTGGTAATAAACACGTCTAAACTTCGTCCTGCAAAATAATCATTTTCACCCCATAAAACATTTAGAATTCTTTCACGGGTTATAACTATATTCCTGTTTTCGATAAAAAACTTTAGAAGTTCCGTTTCGCGATATGTAAGTTTATTTATTTTATTTTTTACAGTTAGTGTCATTTTATCTTTATCAAAAATGGTATTCGCACTTAACATAATTTCCTTTTCTTCTGCATCAGGGTTAATAACATTTTTACGCTTAAGAAATACCTTAATCCGAAGAATAAGCTCTTCCATTGTATATGGTTTAACGATATAATCATCGGCGCCAATTAATAGCCCTTTTATACGATCTTCGGGTAAGGTTTTTGCGGTTATAAATAAAATTGGTATTTCTTTATTAGCTGATCTTACTTTATGAGCCAAATCAAAGCCATCCATTTTAGGAAGCATAACATCAAAAAGGCATATGTCAAAATTACCTTTTGTAAAATGATTAAAACCATCTACGCCATCTGCTGCAGTAATTACTTCAAATCCCTTTCGAGTAAGATTGTCGGTAGTTATAAAACTTAACGTTTCATCATCTTCAACATACAATATCCTTGGTAGTTTATTCACAATTATTCTTTTTTAAAGGTATTCGTATTATAAATTCTGTTCCATAATTCATTTTGCTAATAAGATTTATCTTCCAGCGATGTCTCACAACAATACTCTTCACATAGCTTAACCCAAGACCGAAGCCCTTAACATTGTGTACATTTCCCGAAGGAATCCTAAAGAATTTTTTGAATATCTTTTTGTGATATTTTTTTTCAATACCAACACCATTATCTATAATTTTGAGATAGAGATTCTTTTTATCAGATTCTGTTGATATGTTAATTTCAAGGTTTTCTCCTGAATATTTAATAGCATTATCAATTAAATTAATAATCAGATTTGTTAAATGGAATTCGTCTGCACAAACAGAAAATATTTTTGCTTGCAAATGCCTTTTTAATCTTCCATTAACTTCTTTTATTCTCCATTCTGACTCCTGAATTATTTTTTCTATTAATTCGTGCAGATTCACTATTTTTTTGTCGAGCCTTCCGACATTTTCCATTTCGCTCATTATCAAAACTTTTTCGATATGACTCAAAATAAAGTTTGCCTGTTTTTTTACTATTTCTGCATACTTTTTAATTCTAAGAGGCTCTTCAACTATTTTATCATCATTTAAAACATCTGTTGATAAAACAATTGATGAAAG
This sequence comes from Bacteroidales bacterium, assembly GCA_030668615.1. GTDB lineage: Bacteria > Bacteroidota > Bacteroidia > Bacteroidales > UBA12077 > UBA12077. Next base: position 1,825 of record DAOUTQ010000232.1, read on the forward strand.
GGGTGTTTTGAATTCATGAGTAAGATTATTTACTACATCTTTTTGTATTTCGGAAAATCTTTTTTGTTGCAATATTACAACCAAAGCATATCCCAAGAACAAAAGGACAAAGATTAACATACCTGACAAATAATATATACTATCAATATTGCCTAAAAGGTATTGTTTTCGCCATGGGAAATAAATGCCAAAATAATAAACAAACTCTTCATGTTTAGGAAGGGTTATTTTTGAAGGTTCTTCCTGCTTTTCATTTAGATTTATATATTTACCATAAAGCATTTCATCGGTTTGACAATCATAAATTGCGTATTCGAAATCGAGATTGATATTTTGTTTTTCAAAAGTTTTGATTAAATAATGTTCTAATACATCAGCATCAATAAAATCATTCACATTAACAACAAAATAGTCTGAAGAGTACTGATAAACAGGGTTAATACCAACATAATTAATATTATTTGATTCATAGATTTGTTCTACAACATCCCATAAAGCAACCTGAATTTTCTGGTTTAACTTTCGCTCTTCGTTATTGAAAGTAATTTGAAAGAAATAAACCTGAATTGCAATAACTCCAATTATAGATATTACTCCCAATAAAACAACCAGTCTGACTGCAGGTTTTCTCATATTGCTAAGTTACTCAATTAATATATTCTATATAATAATGTTAACAGATATTAACAAGTACTTTCTGAGTTTAAGTATGTGAATTATAATTATCTTTATATCATTAATTTTAATAAATTAATGAAAATTTCAGACAATATATTATTGCGTAGTTGGCAAGAAAAAGATGTAAAATCACTTTCTAAAAATGCCAATAATAAGAAAATTCACAACAATCTTAGAGATTCTTTTCCTTATCCATACACTGAAATGGCAGCAAAACAATGGATTGAAATGGTTAAAGATGAGAACCCAGTAACTAACTTTGCCATTGAATACAAAGGATCTGCTGTAGG
>DAOUTQ010000072.1 GCA_030668615.1 Bacteroidales bacterium
AAGGGTATTAATAATCTCAGTATTTACAGGATCTAATCTGTTAATCTGAAAATAATTGGCAATAATTAAAAAGCATATTATAAATGAAAAGACTGCAGCTACAATAGCAATTCCCCTCCATAACTGGATATTTACTTTCAATAATTGCTTGATATTCTTCATTTTATAGTCTATTATTAATTAATCAATAATCATTACTTATGGGTAGTACCGGACAATAATCTACACATCTTACACAACTTAAGCAAGTTCCTTTATTTGGTGTATAATCTTCCCGATATTTAAAAACTGAAAGACTAACCAGGGTTAATCCAAACACAAGACCAATAAAGCCACCTAAGATCCATCCACCATAATAAAACTGTTTTATTATAGATCCTGCTTCTTTAAATAATTCTTCTTTTGATTGTCCGGCTGAATTAAAAGCTGTAATCTCAAAAGCCTCTTTCTCTGTTTCACCATAATTTGTATTATTCAACAATTCATTTGCTAAACGAACCTTAGGATTTACAATTGCCAGATTTTCATGAAATTGTGAACCTACAAAACCTCCAACAATTACCAATACTGGAATGATTATACCTAAGATTAGAAATCGTCGAACAGCAATGGGTCTTGCTTCTTTATCTTTTAATAATACAGGCTTTTCAATTGCTCCAAATGGGCATGAATCTTCGCATAATCTACATTGGATACATTCGGTAGGCGTAATTGTAATATGTTTTTTTGAGAATCGACTTACAAGATTTAATAATGCACCGTAAGGACATAAAAATCTACAATATGGTCGGGCAATAAACACTCCGATAAGGAGTAACATAGCGCCAATCATAAACATCATAAAACTAGCATCGAGTCTGAAAAATCCTATAAAGGGATCGTAACGGCAAATCACAAAATCGGTACTTGTAGCAGCATATAATATAGCTAGTCCCAGATAGATAAAAGGAATTATTCCCAACACTTTTTCCAACCACGATTTTATTGGCATTGGGTGTAAAGCAAAAATATCCTGCAAAGCGCCCAATGGACATACACCAGCGCAAAATGTTCTTCCAAAGAAAAGTGTATAAACCAGCGGTAAAATAAAAAAGGCAATTACAGTTATCGGGATGCTATATTCCGGGTTAAATAAAGCTAAAGTAATATTCTGTAATGATCCGACAGAACATACACATCCTTCACGAAAAAAACCAAAATAAAGAACTGCAAATACTGACATCCAGAAAACACCTTTACGCGATCGTTTTTTTATAACTAACCATGAAACTACTGATAATGCTGCAACTAAAACAAAAACATCTAAAATCGCCAGTGCATGTGCTCTGGGATCGGGTGTAATTGTGGGAGGTTGTGTATGACCTGATTCAAATTCCGGTTTTGGAAAACGCTGTATAGCAAATGAATTAAAAATCTGAAGAGAAATTATTACCAGTAAAAATATGATTGCTAACTTTCGTTTCATTTAATTCAAATTAGATATTAACTTTTATTTTCTTCATTACTATAACCACTAAAAATATAAGGATTATCCATTGGAACACGTTGATATGCATCCGCAGGACAATCTCTTGCTATTGCACATTCATTACAATTTACACAAAGTCTGTGATTTACCTGAAGTTGTAATGATCCATTGCCAAATGCTCCACAACCTTTTACACATTTTCCGCAACCATTACATAATTCCTCAATTATGTCATATTCAAAAAAAGGTTCTTCAACAAATTTACGCACAATAGCACTTGTGGGACATAATTGATTCTCAGCAGCTGTTGTTAAGTTTTTTGCTTCCGGCCTGAAGTATCCTCCACATAAATCGCAATACCCGCACATATCATAAACATGGAAACATTTTACAACAGATGGTGTCATAACGCAACTTGTAGCACATCTTCCGCATTGGATGCATTTTTCAGGATCGAGCTGCCAAACATATTCTTTTGCTTTAGATTTTTTGAACAAGACACCTCCAATGCCTACTAATCCTATACCAATAGAAACTCTAAAGCCCCGATCAATAAAATCACGCCTATTAAGTTTTTTCTTTTTTTCTTTTTTAGCCATTACTAAACAGAATTACGTTTTTCTTTTCCTCTTTTAAAGATAATAGCTTCAGGCTGCTTACATGATTTAAGTTCTCGACAATCCTGACAAATAAAATCAAAGTTACATGGCTCAGTGATTTTTGATTTTCGATAGATTAGCACCCCACTAAGAGCAGCTAATCCTGTAAGTATTGTTCCTCTGCCAATAGATGATATAAACTGACGTCTATTCATAGTTTATTTTTTTTCAAATATTCTAACTGCCTTTTTAATAGGATCTAACACATAAATTCTATCTTTTGTATCAACAGCTAAATCTAATCCTTTAGTACCTTCTTCGAAGATATCAGGTCCTGCCACAACCGACTTAAAATCTCCCGAAGGAGAATGAACTTTTATTCGTTCCAATCCTTTTTCACTTGTAACAAATGATCCATCAGAAAGCATGGCTATATTTGAAGGATTACAGCATCCACTAAATCCTTCCAGTTGCATCGATGTTCTTTCCCAAGTAGAAATAAGATTTCCTTCAAAATCATAATTTTCAAATGCATGTCTTCCGGGATTTACAACCCATAATTTTCCATGAATTCCAATTAACAGATCAAAATATGGACTTGGTATAATAAATCCGGGGATTCCTTTCAAAGTATCTTTTTTCCCTATTTCGTTAATAATCTTTCCATTTAAGTCATATTGATAAACTATTTTATTTCCTGCATCAGCAACAAAAACGGATTCTTCCGTCGAAGCAATACTTGTTATAACAGAATTTTCATTAATTGCTTTCCATTTCGTTTTTTGCTTACCGTTTTTATCATATATAACTATGTGATCAAGTATTCCAAGATATACATCCTCATTTGAGCTGATATTTATACTATAAGCTGTTGAATCAATGTTAAATGAAGAAACCAGGCTATTATCTTTATAAATGATAACTTTATTTTTACCTGTTAGGTATATATGATCTTTTTTATCAATTGCAATAGCTATTAAATCTTCGATGTCAGGTTTTAATTGTGAAACTTCCTTGTAAGTAATTAAATCAGGATCTATGTTCTTTAAATTATCTATGTTGTATTCGAATGGATTATTTTGAACTTTCGATTTACTCCTATAAAAATCTTTCCACATTAGAAATACTACTAATAGAAGCAGGACTAATGAAAAACCTATGATTAACTTTTGTTTCATTTTTTTGTTTTTAATATCAAGGCTATTTATTTTCTAATGTCTAAACAAACCATTGTTTTTGAATCTCTCATTATTAAATATCCATCAGCAAAAGCTAAAGGTCCCCAGGCATCCATTCCGTCAATTATTTTTGCTTTATCAATAAATATAAACTTTTCAGTACTCGCTTTTGCAATAGTTAAAGTACCATCATCATTTAGAATAAAGAATTTTCCATCTGCAATAGCATAGGGTCCTAATCCAAAACGATCTTCTTTTCCACTTGTCCATAAAATGTTCTGAACGTCACTTGGATTACAGCACACAAATCGATTTCGCATTCCTCCTGCATCTTTGGGTAAAACAGAAAACATAAATCCATTATAATAAATTGGAGTTTGCTGTTCACTCGCTATACCATCTTTTGGTTTGTATTTTTGCAGGACTTCAACAACATAGTCTCCATTGTTCTCTTTTACTTCAAATAACATTGCCCCGGCTCCGTATCCTGCTGTCATGAATATTTTTCCATTATCTAAAATTAAAGGAGAAGGAGCAACAACGGTAGGAGAAAATTCAATTGTTTTCCAAAGTATTTTACCTTTATCGTTACCTTCTGCAGAAACACCGCAGATTCCCCCAACAGCGGCATAAACATACATCTTTTTACCATTTAAGGTCATTGGCATAATTGATGAATGTGACATATTCCATTTATCAGGATTTGGAGTATCCCAAACGACTTTCCCTGTTGCAAGATCAACAGCAATTATTAATGATGATCCTCCAGGTGCAATTATTGCATGATCTCCATCAATCATTGGGCACTGACCTGTATACCAAAATGGTACTTCGGTGTTATATTCCTTTACCAGATCAATTCCCCATAACAATTCACCTGTGTTAGGATCTGTACACATAACATGACATCTGGGTCCAATGGTAACTAAATAATTGTCGTTAATAGCAGGAACGGTTCGCGACATACCATGATTCCTTTTAACGTGCACATTATATGATCGACGCCAAAGTTCCTTACCTGTTTCAAGCGAGAAACAACGTAATGCATCTCTCTTCTTTACTTCGTTATAATCAAGAAGATAAACTTTCCCATTATAAATTACGGGTGCTGCATGCCCTTCACCAAGATCGACGGTCCATTGAATTTTAGGTCCATCACCCCATTTATCAATTAATGGAATATCTTGTTTACTAATATTATCAAAATCAGCTCCCCGGAATCGAGTCCATTTTCCTGTAAGATTTGATTCTAATGACAAATATTCATCAAATCTTTCACCAATATTTATTACTTCATCTGATTCAGAATTTCTGACTGGTCTGTTATCCATACCTGGAATGCTGGTAGTAAATTCTTTAACGGGATCATAAATAAACCACCACAAAAAGGAAGAAATACCAATAAAAATAAAAATCAGTAATAAAACCCTTATAAAACTCTTCTTAAACATAAACTTTATATGCAAATCAAACAAAATAATTAAAAAGAGAAAATTTACTTAAATATTAATTTACTTTGATGTTAAAAGCCATTAATGCATCCATATGCCTGATATATAACACTCCATCTTTTATTACCGGATGTGACCAATGCGGACCTGTACCTAATGTTATATTGAAAGAACTTATAACATCAAAACCTTCAGGAGTAGCTTTAACTAAAGCTATATAACCTGTTTTCTCCTCATAGCAATATAACATTCCATCGGCATATATTATCGATCCCTTAGTTTTCCATTCTGCTTCATATTGTTTTTTTCCGGTTGCCCAGTCAATACAGCACCAATTACCTTGTCCGTTATTTATCCAGTTTGCTCCGTAAATATATCCATCAACAAGAACTACTCCGCCATGATGAACATCAAGTACCGTGTCAACCCAGGCTAAAGAAACAGATTTTAAATTTTCGGATAAATCAAGCATGACACTTTTATGATCATAGCCACTGGTAATATAAATCCTATCATTATAATACAAGGGTGTATTGGTTTGGTTTTTTCGGCCACCTTCTTTTGAATAAGAACCATATTTAAAGTCCCAAAAGATTTCTCCGTTCTCAGGAGAGACTCCTATAACATAATTGTTTGTAACAGATACTATTATTTTTAAATCATTTTTTTCAATTAACAATGGAGAAGAATACGATGGATTATCACTTATACTTTCTGACATCCATATAGTTTCTCCTGTCATTTTATCAAGAGCTACCATTGTTGTTTTCTTTCCACCGGGTGTATAAATAACCTTATTATCGATTATTATTAATGACTCTGCAAGTCCCCATCTTCCTATAGTACCTTCGAATTTTTCAGTTGCCTTTACAGTCCAGATTATTTCTCCAGTAAGAGCATTAAGGCATGCTACATCTCCCAATCCGCTTGAGACATACACTCTGTCATTTTCAATTGTAGCTGTACTTCGACTTTCTGGATAGGCAGCAAGTCTGGCTCGTCCATAAGGAGTTTGCCATTTAATATTGCCTTTTAAATCTACAGCAATTAAAACATCTACAGTATCGTTTAATCCTGTTAAATAAATAGTATTATTCGCAATAGAAACGGATGAATAACCTTTATAAATACCTTCAATTGACCAAAGGAGTTCAGGACCATTTTCAGGCCATTCTTTTAATAGGTTTGTTTCGTTATAAACGCCAGTTCTCCCGGGTCCTCTCCATTCAATGAATTCTTGTGAGCTAATATTACTTATTAAAAGTAAGTGAATGAATATTATAAGAGCAATTTTTTTCATAATAAATATCTTTATTTATTTAATATCATAAGCCATTAATGCTTTTCCACGCCTTACATATAAAACACCATTATTTATTACAGGATGTGACCAGTGTGGACCGGTTCCTAATGGAATTTTAAATGAACTTACTATTTTAAATTCTTCTGGAGTTGCTTCTACTAAAGCAATATTCCCTTTGGCTTCATCGTAGCAATAAAGCATTCCATCGGCGTAAATAATTGCACCTTTGGTTTCCCATTCTGTTTCGTAAAGTTTTTTTCCTGTATCCCAGTCAATACAACACCAATTGCCTTGTCTGTTATTTATCCAATTTGATCCATAAATATAACCGTCAACATGAACAACTCCTCCATGATGTGTATCTAATGTAGTATCAGTCCACATAAGCTCAATATCAGAAGCATCCGGTAAAATTTTAAACATAGCACCAACCGAATTGTATCCACTTGTAACATATATTTCACCGTTGTTGTATAATGGTGTTATGCAATTGATTATAGGAGCATGTTGATGACTTGGGTTTGGATATAAATCATAATATCTATATTTCCACAATATATCACCATCTTGCGCATTTACACCAACAACGTGATTAGAAGTAACGTTTACAATAATTTTCTTTTCAGCGTAATTTATTAAAATAGGAGATACGTATGCTGTTGAGTCCTGAATGCTTTTACTCGCCCAAATTTCTTCACCTGTCAATTTATCAAGAGCTATAATAGTTGTTTGATTTCCTACTGGCGAGAAAATAACTTTATCATCAACAATAAGTAACGATTCTGCAGTTCCCCAAAGGTTCAATTTTCCCTCATACTTATCATTAGCATTTACGTTCCAAATTATGTTTCCAGAAATAGCATCTAAACATGTAACATCGCCTAATCCACTTGATACATAAAGTTTTTTATTGTCGATTGTAGGAGTACAGCGAGCTTCAGGATACGATTGGCTCCAAGCACGACCGTAAGGCTTTCTCCATTTTATATTTCCTTGTAAATCAAGTGCAATTACTTCATCCATTGTATCTTTTGTGCCAGTTAGGTAAATGGTATTATTACCAAAAGACATTGAAGAATTACCCATAGATAATGAATCGGTTGACCATAGTAATTCCGGACCATTTTCTGGCCAAACCTTTAAAAGATTAGATTCATCAAATATACCATTTCGATTGTTACCTCTCCACTGATTGATATCAATAATAGACAAACTACTCTGACTATTAGATGAAGCATTCTTATTATCAGATAAATTACACTGATAAAGAAAAGTTAGAATAAATACAATTAATATAAATCTTTTCATAATCAAAGAATTAAAGTTAATACTTAATTGGCTGCAATAGAATATACCATTAAGGAATTTCCATGACGAATATATAATTGCTTATTATTTATAACCAAATGAGCCCAATGCCATTTTTCACCAAATGGAACTCTAAATTTACTAACAACATTAAATTCATTTTCCATAGGTTCAACTAAAGCTACTTCACCACTTTCACTATAACAATAAAGCATACCATCAGCATAAATTATATTACCACTTTTGAAAAGATTAGCGGAATAAAGAGTATTTCCTGTATACCAGTCAATACAGTGCCATGTTATGCCTGCATCAACAGCACCATATAATCGACCATCAATTAGAACAAATCCACCACTTTTATGATTAATATCCGGATTTCGCCATAATTCTGTTATACTTTCTCCATCTTGAGATATTTTTAACATTACTCCACCTTTGCCATATCCACTTACAATATAAATTTGTCCGTCGTGATAAATTGGTGTATTTGCGTGTACAGAATATGTATTTGTTTGAGTATGTTTCCAGAGAAAATCACCATTTTCAGCATCAAAACCTAAAATAGAATTAGCTGTTTGGGTTACAAAAATGTATCGATTATTATGATTGATGACTGTTGGTGAACAATATGCACTTAATTCAGCATTACCTTTATTGCTCCAAATTAATTCGCCGGTATCTTTGTTTAATGCAATAACATTATTCTCACTTCCTCCAGCAGTACAAAACAATTTTTCTTGATGAATTACAAGGTTTTCTGTAATCCCCCATTGAATATTTTTTCCTCCATATTCTTTGAATACATCTACTGTCCATAGTATCTCTCCATTATTCTTATTCATACAATATATCACTCCATATGCACTTATCAAATAAAGTTTATCGCCATTTATTAATGGTGTGGTTCTTACACCTTCCCAATCTACTATCCATTCAGCGCCATATTCAGTTTTCCATATCTTTTGTCCATTATGATTTAAAGCTATTACAAAACCTTTTCCATCAATAGTTCCAGCGGTATAAATTATTTTGGTTGTAACTGCAGCAGAAGAGTGCCCAACACCCAGCTCATCAAAATGCCAAAGTAATTCGGGACCATTTTCAGGCCATTGTTTTAAAAGTTCTGTTTCATAATAAATTCCATCACGGTTTTCTCCACGCCATTGTACATTCTCTTGAGAAATAACAAGGGTTGAAATAAAACAAATTGAAATTAATAAAATTAGTTTTTTCATGATGACTTATTTAAAATGTTTATACTTAAATATTAAGAATTTATCAAGTTACGGAATTTTAAATATAATCTAAAAATCAATCGCAATATATATTGGATATTAATTCATACTTAAAGTTTAATTACTTTTTAAATATCGAGAGACTAATTTTTACTATTAATCATAGTAATAGTTAATTTCAATATTCAAATAAAACTGTTGGTTAAATTTAAAACTATTATAGGTATCGAATTAATAAAATAGACTTAGTGTATAAAATCTTAGATGTATAACCTAAAATATAAGCTTAAAAGCATCTAAAAGGTTATTATTGTTCTTTGTAGCAAACACAATTCTATACCATATCAACTAAGCTTTACTAATCAGAAGTAATTAAATGAAAATTATGAACTGAAGAATTACTTTTCAAAAATGATCTGGGTAAATCTAATAATCGGTTTATTACATATTCATTTCTGCCAAGAAAAACATCATTAAATTTCAAAATTATTGATAATAAAACTCTTGATAAAGCTGTCGAGGTCGAGCTCATGCTAAATAACTAAAAAATCATATTAATTAGCGACCCCTATTAATTATTTTCTATTGTATTTTGCTTATTACTATCTATTTATAATAATTCTTCGACTCCCGCCAGCTCCACTGTTAAATAAAATCTTTCATTAGATTTGGGCATAATTGAAATTTTTACTTACTTTTATTTTAATCATTAACCTAAAAAGTTTTAATTATGAGAAAAATTGCACTTTTGCTTATTAGCTTTTTAATCGCAAGTCAGATTTTTGCGCAGGATCTTCCGAAGCCTTTTCAATTTAATTTTTATCCATCAATTTATTTTGGCTTTTTTAGTCCTGATGATGTAAATCAATATATTGCCGATGATTTGAGTAATTATACAATTACTTACGGTACTACTGATTTGATTATGAATTTTAATTTGGGTGTTGGATTTGGGTTTAGAATTTTAAACTTAGTTGAGATCCAACCTTGCTTTGAATATTCAATTGCTCCAAAAATAATTAGTGGTGCAGATTCATATTCATTTACAAAATTTTCTGGAGGAATGATAGCTAACTTTATGATTCCTATAGCTCCAAACAGAAGAAGTAGTATACTTGTTGGTGGAGGTATGCTCTATAATAATATGAGTTTTAAGGAATATTCAGGTAGCTCAGTAAATCCAAGAGTACAGGCAGGACTAAGTTTAAACAATAACAGATTTAATCCTCAAATTATTCTTGCATACGATTTAGCAAAAGCTACTGCAGATGAGGCTGAATATTTTGAACTTGATTATTCTTCTTTTAGAATTGGTGTAAACTTGAACTTTTAATTTTTTCGTTCTCCCCTAAAGCCCAATCATGAGCAAAATTGAATTTTGGCGCATAATTATAATTAGTATCATCTCATTAATAATCACCGACACCTATTATTAATCAATAAACGCTAACGTCACATTTTCTGTTGCTTATGTAATACCTTCGACTCCCGCCAGCTTCGCAAAAACAAAAAGTCTGCAAGCGCAGACTTTTTTATTTAATGACTTAATCTAATTTAATATCAAATAAAATTAATACTCCAATGCTACCTCTTCATTATCCAGAACTCTAAATATTCCTTCGGCAAGTGCTTCCATTTCATTTTCGCCTGGATAAACATAAAATTCTGTTATATTACCAACATATTCTTTAAGGTCAATAATAAACTTTTCACTATAAGCAATTCCGCCTGTTATAACTATGGCTTTAGCTTTAGCTTTTGATGCAGCATAACAAGCACCAATTTCCTTAGCTACTTGATATACAAAAGCAGAAAATACTAATTCAGCTTTCTTGTTACCATTTTCAACCATTTTAACAACTTCTCTTACGTCTGCAGTGCCTAAATATGCCTTAAATCCGCTGTCTTGAGAAAAAAGCTTTCTCACTTCATCTTCAGATTTACTATAACATAAATTCATTACTCCACGTAAAGGTAAAGATCCTGCTCTATTTGGAGTAAAAGGTCCCATCCCCAATAATCCATCGTTCGTATCAATAATTTTGCCTTTTTCAATTACAGTAATTGAAATTCCACCACCTAAATGGGCTATAACATAACACGATTCTTCAAAAGGAATTCCTTGTTTTTGAGCAATTTTTCGAGCTGTAATTTTAATATTTAAAGTGTGTGCTCTTCCATCGCGTAAAATTCCCGGTACACCTGAAATTTCTGCTATAGAACTAATATTAGTTGTTGATACAGGATCAACAGTATATGTGTCTTTTAAATTGAATTCATCTTTAAAATGCTCTGTTAATAAACTTCCTAAATTTGATGCATGTTCACCGTATTGCCCTGATTTAGCATCATTAAGAAAATTTTGATTTACACGATAAACACCGCCTTTAATTGGTTTAACTATTCCGCCCCTACCAACAATCCCAATTACCTTATAATCAGAATCTGACAGGTATTCATTAATAAATGGTTTTATATATTCGTAACGATATTCTATTTGATCAGCGATCTTTTCAAAATTAATTAATTCATTCTGTGGATGATCAATTGACTTTGAAATTAATTCTCCTTGTCGGTTATAGAATGCAATTTTTGTTGATGTAGATCCTGGATTAATTACTAAAACTACTTCTTTGTCCATAAAAAATTATTTTACATGAAAGATACATAATTATTATTTATATGTAAATATTTGTGAATTAGATTTTATTTACATTTTCTAACATTCTTAAAGAGAGCGTGTTAAAAAATTGATGTTTGAGTTTTAATATTTATTTTATATATTGGTTTTTGATAAATTTATTATTAGTAGGATAATAAATTTAAGATATGAATGAATATTAAAGTTCTGAAGTATCAGTTTCAGTTCATTTTATAATTTCAATAGTTGTTTATTGAAATTTGGAAAGTAGGGTCGCTCAGGTTTTCAAAAAACCTTATGATATTTTAGTAAAAATGTCAATGCAAAAATTATTTTAATTATTAGTTGGAAGAATTTTATTTAAGTGAATCATAATAAATCCCATATATTAATCCTAATCCCCTAAAAAATGAACTTTGAATACACAGAAGAGCAAATAATGGCTCAACAATCAGCAAGAGATCTTGCCCAAAGAGAATTTATCTTAGATGTAATTGAACGAGATACCAATTGTATATTTCCAGAAAAGCATGTAAAGAAATTAGCTGAACTAGGTTTTCTTGGAATGCAGGTAGATCCAGAATATGATGGTACAGGTATGGATACTATTTCATATGTTTTAGCTTTGGAAGAAATCTCTAAAGTAGATTCTTCTCTTGGAGTAATTATGTCGGTAAATAATTCCCTGGTAGCATGGGAGATCCAAGAATACGGAACCGAAGAGCAAAAAGAAAAGTTTTTAAAACCTCTTGCTCGTGGTGAGAAAATAGGTGCTTTTCTTTTATCAGAACCCGAAGCTGGTTCAGATGCAACAATGCAGCGAACTACTGCAATTGATAAAGGCGATCATTATCTTGTTAATGGTGTTAAAAACTGGATTACTAATGGAAATTCTGCAGGAACCTATGTTGTAATTGCTCAAACAGACCCGGAAAAAGGACATAAAGGAATTAACGCACTTATTGTTGATCGCCATTCTGAAGGAATTTCACTTGGTCAGCACGAAGACAAAATGGGTATGAGAAGTTCTGACACACATTCAGTAATGTTTACAGACGTTAAAGTTCCAAAAGAAAATAGAATTGGCGAAGATGGATTTGGATTTAAACTAGCTATGAAAACATTAGAAGGAGGTAGATTAGGAATAGCGGCACAGGCATTAGGCCTTGCATCTGGAGCTTACGAGTTAGCTTTAAAATATGCACAAGAAAGAAAAGCCTTTGGGAAAGAAATTATTAAACATCAAGCAATAGCTTTTAAATTAGCCGATATGGCAACCGAGATTGAAGCCATGAGGTTTTTATGTTTAAAAGCTGCTTGGCTAAAAGATAATAAACAACCCTATGGTACAGCAAGTGCAATGGCAAAGCTATATTGCGCAGAAACTGCAATGAAAATAACTACCGAAGCTGTTCAAATTTTTGGTGGTTATGGTTATGTAAAAGAATATCATGTTGAAAGATTAATGAGAGATGCCAAGCTTACACAGATCTATGAGGGTACATCTGAAATACAGAAAATAGTAATCTCAAGAGCTATTAGTAGTTTGTAGCAACATTTATTAATCGTTTAATAAATAGAAATTACTTGTTTATTTTCAAAGAATATTAATTAAGCAACTTTTTAATTAGTTGAGTGTTTTATTATATTAAAAATAGAGATTACCTATGATTCAACCAGATATATACAAATTAAAAAATAATATTAGAATTATAACTGCAACTTCACTTTTTGATGGTCACGATGCAACGATTAATATTATTCGAAGAATTATACAATCAACAGGTGGAGAAGTAATACACCTTGGTCACAACGTATCTGTTGATGAGATTGTTAATTGTGCTATTCAGGAAGATGCACAAGCCATAGCCATAACATCATATCAAGGTGGGCATATGGAGTTTTATAAATATATTTTTGATTTATTAAGAGAACGATCTTGTGATCATATAAAAATATTTGGTGGTGGAGGTGGTGTTATTTTACCAAACGAAAAAAATGAGTTAATAGAATATGGGATAGCTGGAGTATATTCCCCAGACGATGGTAGAGAAATGGGGTTACAGGGTATGATAAATGATTTGATGCAAAAATCAGATTTCTCACTTGGTTCCAAAACAATTGATTTAAAGAAAATAAAAACAAAAAATCATTACGAGATTGCATCTTTAATATCAAAGTCTGAAAATTATTCTGATGAGGCTGAAGAATATTTAAAAACTATTCGGAAAGACATTGAGAAAAAGACTACTCCAATAATTGGAATTACAGGAACAGGTGGTGCAGGGAAATCTTCTATTGTAGATGAAATAATCAGACGTTTTTTGGATTTATATCCAGATTTAACTTTAGGAGTAATTTCGGTTGATCCATCTAAGAGAAAAAGTGGCGGAGCATTATTAGGTGATAGAATTAGGATGAATTCTATTAATCATCCAAAAGTGTATATGAGATCGCTTGCTACTCGACAACAAAACTTGGCACTATCTGCTCATGTTAAAGATGCTGTAGATGTTCTTAAGTATGCTGATTTTGATATTATCATACTGGAGTCATCGGGAATTGGTCAGTCTGATACAGAAATTATTGATCAGAGTGACGTGTATTTTTATGTTATGACACCCGATTTTGGTGCAGCAACACAACTTGAAAAAATTGCAATGCTCGATTATGCCGACATTATTGCATTAAACAAGTTTGATAAGCAAGGAGCTTTAGATGCTTTGCGTGATGTAAAAAAACAATATCAAAGAAATAATTTATTATTTGAAACTCCAGTAGATGAAATGCCTGTTTATGGTACAATTGCGTCACAGTATAATAATGAAGGTGTTAATCATTTATTTAATGGATTAGTAGAAATAGTAAGTTCAAAAACTGGTTTTAAATTTCCAGAGACAAAGTATTCCCTAAAAGAAAGTCATAATAGCCAACAGATTGTTCCACCGGGAAGAGTAAGATATCTTTCTGAAATTACTGATACAATTCGGAATTATAATAATGACATAAACGAAAAAGCTGTAATTGCAAATCGTTTGCAAGCATTAACAACTTCTAAATCTGAAATTAAAAGTGAAGGTGCATTTACCAAAGAAGTAGACGAGAAAATTGAAAATCTTAAAGACGAATTAGGAAAAGAATATGTAGAGATTATTAAGAATTGGGAAGGTAAAAAACAGAAATATAAAGATGAGTTTTATGTTTATCAAGTAAGGGGAAAAGACATAAAAGTTAAAACTCATGTAGAAACGTTATCGCATTCACAAATTCCTAAAATAGCTCTGCCTAGGTATTCTTCATGGGGTGATATTTTAAAATGGAGTTTAAAAGAAAATGTTCCGGGAGAGTTTCCTTATGCCGCAGGAGTGTTTCCTTTCAAACGCGAGACAGAAGATCCAACACGTATGTTTGCAGGTGAAGGTGGACCAGAGCGTACTAATAAAAGATTTCATTATTTGTCTAAAGGGCAAAAGGCAAAGCGTTTATCAACTGCATACGATTCAGTAACACTATATGGAGCAGATCCTGATGTTAGACCAGATATTTTTGGTAAAGTGGGCAATTCAGGTGTTTATGTTGCTTGCTTGGATGATGCCAAGAAACTTTATTCGGGATTCGATTTGGTTGATTCAACAACTTCTGTTTCAATGACAATAAATGGTCCGGCACCATTAATGGTGGGTTACTTCTTAAATACTGCAATCGATCAAAATTGCGAGAAGTATATAATGGAAAATGGACTAAAGTATAAAGTTCAAAAGCAAATAGAAAAAATATATAAAGAAAAGAATCTTAAGATCCCTAAATACCAAGGTGATTTGCCAGAATCAAATAATGGATTAGGATTGTTTTTATTAGGAGTAACAGGCGATCAAATTTTACCGAAGGATATTTATGAAAAGATCAAAGCAGATACAATTCATAAAGTAAGAGGAACTATTCAGGCTGATATTTTGAAGGAAGATCAAGCACAAAATACATGTATCTTCTCTACGGATTTTGCTTTAAAAATGATGGGAGATATTCAAGAATATTTTATTGAAAATAGTGTGCGGAATTTTTATTCAGTTTCCATTTCTGGTTATCATATTGCTGAGGCAGGAGCTAATCCGATTACACAACTTGCATTTACATTGGCAAACGGATTTACTTTTGTCGAATATTACTTATCTCGTGGAATGAAAATAGATGATTTTGCACCGAGCTTATCTTTCTTTTTCTCAAATGGTCTCGATCCTGAGTATTCGGTAATCGGAAGAGTTGCCAGAATAATATGGTCAAAAGCAATGAAATATAAATACAAGGCTAATGTATTATCACAAAAGCTAAAATATCATATTCAAACCTCTGGTAGATCATTACACTCTCAGGAAATTGAATTTAACGATATTAGAACAACTCTACAAGCGCTTTCTGGAATTTATGATAATTGTAATTCGCTACATACAAATGCTTACGATGAAGCAATAACTACTCCAACAGAAGAGTCAGTAAGAAGAGCTATGGCAATTCAAATGATAATAAATCATGAATACGGAATGGCAAAAAATCAAAATCCTTTACAAGGATCATTCATTATTGAAGAGTTAACAGATCTTGTTGAGGAAGCTGTTTTGGTTGAATTTGATCGATTAACAGAACGCGGAGGAGTACTGGGAGCTATGGAATCAATGTATCAAAGAGGAAAAATACAAGATGAATCTCTTTATTACGAATCGCTTAAACATACAGGTGAATTACCTATTATGGGAGTAAATACTTTCTTGTCTTCACAAGGCTCTCCAACTGTTTTACCGAAAGAAGTAATTAGAGCAACGGATGATGAGAAGAATTATCAAATAGAAAACCTAAAGAATTTAAACAATTCAAATAAAGACTTATCCGATAAAATTCTTTTAGAACTTAAAAATGCTGTGCTTGATAATAAGAATACCTTTGAATATCTTATGGAGGCTACAAAGTATTGCTCAATTGGTCAAATTACGAATGCCTTGTACGAAGTTGGCGGGCAATATCGACGAAACATGTAATTTTATTAGTATTTAAACAGTTTTTGAGCTTAATTTTTAATCATTAGCAGTAACTTGAAATAAATTGATCATAAAATAAAAAATCTAACAACTATATAAAACTCTAACCTATGAATTATAAAATTGATTATTCAGCAGACAGCCTAATTGTTGTTATCAATCCTAGAACAAATCTTACTA